>DATMQU010000738.1:0-12104 GCA_035566715.1 Vicinamibacteria bacterium | reverse complement strand
GGGGCCTTCCCCCACCTCGTCGAGGGCTCCCGTGCCCGGGTAGAAGGGGTAGGCGTGGGAGGAGACGTAGAGCACGCGGGGGTCCTCGTAGAAGATCTCTTGGGTCCCGTTCCCGTGGTGCACGTCGAAGTCGACGATCATTACCCGGTCCAGCCCCCGGTGGAGGGCGTGGGCCGCGGCCACCGCGACGTTGTTGAAGAGGCAGAAGCCCATGGCCCGGTCCGCCCCCGCGTGATGGCCGGGGGGACGGACGGCGCAGAAGGCCCGGTCGATCTCTCCTTCGAGGGCGCGGTCGACAGCGTCGACCACCGCCCCCGCGGCAAGGAAAGCCGCGGCCTGCGAGCGGGGGCCGGCCTCGGTGTCGGGGTCGAAGCGGTAGCGCCGGCCCTTGGTCGAGGCCACCAGGCCCACGTGGCCCTCGGTGTGGACCCTGAGAAGCTCGGCGGGGGTGGCGGAACGGGGGGGAATGATGTCGAGCCGCCCCTCCAGACCCGCCTCGCGGATCCCCTTCCGCACCGCGTCCAGGCGCGCCGGCCGCTCGGGATGGCCGAGGCCCGCGTCGTGCTCGCGAAACAAGGGGTCGTCGTAGAGGGCGACGCGGGGCATGGGCCGAGAATCAGAGGTCGTCGTACCGCGGGCCGCCCCCGCCCTCGGGCGTGACCCAGGTGATGATCTGGTAGGGGTCCATGACGTCGCAGGTCTTGCAGTGCACGCAGTTGGCGAAGTTGATCTGGAGCTTGAGGTCGCGCGCTCCCTCGCCCTTGGGCACCATCTCGTAGACCGCGGCCGGGCAGAACTTTTCGCAGGGGTTGCCGTACTCCTCCCGGCACCGAGTCTCGCAGATGCCGGGGTCGGCCACGTGCAGGTGGGCGGGCTGGTCCTCGTCGTGCTTGGTCCCCGAATGGTAGACATCGGTCAAGCGGTCGAAAGTGACGACGCCATCGGGCTTGGCCCGCTGGAAGTCCTCGCGGGTCTTCCCCTCCCCGTAGTATTCGGCGAGGGTGCGCACCTCCGCGTAACCGCGGGACGGGGGCAAAGGGTCGACGAGCCCCCGGCCACCGGTGAGCATCTGCAGGCCGCTATGGAAGAGGCCCGCGTAGAGACCGTGCTTGAAGCCCTGATGAAAATTCCGCACCCTCCAGAGCTCCTCCTTGACGTAGGAGGCGTCGACCCTCTGCTCGAACTGCCGCAAGCGGGCGGCCGAGCTGTCCCCCGCCAGGACCGCCTCCAGGGCGGTCTCCGCGGCCAGCATCCCGGTCTTGATCGCGAGGTGGATGCCTTTCAGGCGCATCGCGTTCAGGTAGCCCGCGGCCTCCCCCACGAGGAGGACGCCGTCCGCGTAGGGCCGAGGGATCGAGTACCAGCCGCCCTCGCTGATGGTGCGCGCCCCGTAACGGACCATCTTCCCCCCCTCCAGGATCGACCTCAGCAGCGGGTGCCGCTTGTAGGCCTGGAAGAGGCCGTGGGGATCGAGGAAGGGGTCGTGATAGTCGAGGCCGACCACGAGGCCGAGGGAGACCCGCTCCTCGGTGAAGCCGTAGATGAACCCCCCGCCAAACGTGCGCGCGTCGAGCGGGTAGCCCATGGTGTGGATCACGGCCCCCTTGGGCAGGCGCCCCTTGGGCACCTCCCACAGCTCCTTGATCCCGATCGAGTAGACCATGGGGAACCGGCCCCGATCGAGCCCGAGGCGGGGCACCAGCTCCTTGGCCAGGCTGCCCCGGGCCCCTTCCGCGAGGATCGTGACCTTGGCCCGGAGGTCCACCCCGGCCTCGAAGTTGCCCTTGCGCTGGCCGTTCTTGTCGACGCCCTTCTCGCCCGTGCGCACGCCCACCACGCGCTCGCCCTCGTAGAGCATCTCCGCGGCGGGGAAGCCGGGCAGGAGGTCAATCCCCCGCGCCTCCGCCTGCTGGGCCAGCCACTTCACGAGCTGGTTCAGGCTGATGATGAAGTTGCCATGGTTCCGCAGAGGGGGCGGGATGAAGGGAAGCCCGAGCTTGCTCCCCGGGGTCAGCATGTAGACGTGGTCCTCGGAGACCCGGGTCGTGACCGGCGCCCCCCTCTCCTCGAAATCGGGGATCAGCTCCCTCAGGGAGACCGGATCGAGCACGGCTCCGGAAAGGCAGTGGGCCCCGAACTCGGCCGCCTTCTCCACGACCATGACGGAGGCCTCGGCCATCCGGCCCATCGCCCGCCCGTGCGCCTCCAGCCGGTCCTTGAAATGGATGGCGGCGGCCAAGCCCGCGGGGCCGCCCCCCACCACCAGAACGTCGGTCTCGAGTGTCTCGCGCTCGGGCATACCGCCTCTCCGCCCCCCAGAGGATCACGACCGGTTCGGGCCGACGACGCGGCTTTCCCCAGCCCTAGCCGCCTTGCGGGACTCACCTTTCCGCGGGGTCTCCCTCCCCCCCCGGACACGCCCGTTCAGCCCTTGGCGAGAAAGTAGGCCTTGGCCGCCTGGGTCAAGCGGGGCAGGATCTCGAAGACATCGCCCACCAGGCCATAGTTGGCCACCTTGAAGATCGGTGCGTCCGCGTCCTTGTTGATAGCCACGATGTACTTGGAGGACGACATGCCGGCCAGGTGCTGGATGGCCCCGCTGATCCCGCACGCGATGTACAGGGTCGGGGAGACCGTCTTTCCCGTCTGCCCCACCTGCATCTGATGATCCACCCAGCCCGCGTCCACCACCGCCCGTGAGGCCCCCACCGCCGCCCCCAGGGCCTCGCCCAGGCTCTGCACGAGGTGGAAGTGCTCGGGGCCCTTCAGCCCGCGCCCGCCGGAGACGATGATCTGAGCCTCGCTCAGCTCGATCTTGCCCTCGGCGGCCGCGTGCACCGCGGTCACCCGGGCCCGGGCCGCCGCGTCCACGCTGCCCGCCACGACCTCCGTCCTGCGGGCGGCGTCCGCGGTGCGGAGGGCGAACACGTTGGCGCGGAGGGTGGCCATCTGCGGCTCCCCCTCCCAGCGTACGGTGGCGTAGGCCTTGCCCGCGTACATCGGTCGCCGGGCGGAAAGCCGCCCCTCCTTCAGGGTCAGGGCCACGCAGTCGGACACGAGGCCGGCTCCGATCTTGGCCGCCACCCGCGGGGCCAGGTCCTTGCCCATAGCGGTGAAGGGGACGAGGACCACGCTCGGTTTCGCCTCCCGGATGACCTGGGCCAGGGCCCGGGCGTAGGCCTCCGTGGCGTAAGGGGCGAGAGCGGGGTCGTCAAAGACGTGCACCCGGTCCGCCCCGTAGCTGCCCAGCTCCGCGGCCAGGCCTTTGACCCCCGAGCCCACGAGAACCGTCTCTACCCGAGCGGCGAGAGCGTCCGCCAGACGCCGCGCCTCCGAGACGGCCTCCAGGGAGGGACGCCGCAGCCGGCCGTCCCGAACCTCCGCGAAAGTGAGGATTCCCCCCATGGGTCAGATCACCTTGGCTTCTTCGTGGAGAAGGCGGATCAGCTCCCTCGCCTGCGTGTCCGGATCACCCTCGATCATCTTGACCGTGGGGCGGGCGGGCGGCAGCTCCATCGCCACCACCCGGGTGCGCGGAGCCAGGGCCGCCCCGTCCAGCCCCAGGGCGGCGGCACCCAGGGCCTGTATCGTCTTCTTCTTCGCGGCCATGATCCCCTTGAGGCTCGCGTAGCGCGGCTCGTTCAGCCCTTTCTGGGCGGAGAGCACCGCCGGAAGCGACACCTCCCAGGTCTCGTGCGCGCCTTCGATCTCCCGCTCCACCACCGCCTGGCCGTCCTGGACCTCGACCTTTACCACCACCGTCACCTGGGGCAGGTCCAGCAGCTCGGCCAGGATTCCCGGGACTTGGCTGTGGTCCCCGCCCACGCCCTGCTGGCCGGTGAAGACGAGGTCGAAGGGGGCCAGCGTCTTGATGGCCGCGGCCAGGGCCCGCGCCGTGCCCAGACTGTCCACCCCGTCGAAAAGGGGATCCTTGAGGTGCAGGGCCGAGTCCGCGCCCATGGCCAGGCCGTTGCGCAGCGCCGATTGCACCCGGTCCGGCCCCAGCCCGACCAGGATCACCTCCCCCCCTTTCTTCTCCTTGATCCGGAGCGCCTCCTCGATCCCGAACTCGTCGTAGGGAGAGACGATCCAGTTGATCTCCGCCTCCGATATGGCGTCGCCGGAAGGGGCGATGCGGATCCGGGTCTCGGTGTCCGGGACTTGCTTCACGCAGACGACGATCTTCATGCCGAGGAGCCCCTCTCTAGTTCCCGGTTGCACGTTACGCCAGGTCGGGGCCAGCAGGCAAATGAATGATCATTCATTTTCGCCCCGGAGGGAGGGTCGGGAACGGCCGCGGGGACCCGACTCACTCGAGGAGGCGCTGGAAAAGAAGAGCCCCGTTCGTTCCCCCGAACCCGAAGGAGTTCGTGAGGGCGTAGTCCACCCGCGCCGGGCGGGCCTTCTGGGGGACGAAATCCAGGTCGCACTCGGGGTCGGGGTTCTCCTGGTTGATGGTGGGGGGCAGGATCTGGTCGCGGAGAACGAGGGCCACGATCCCCGCTTCCAGCCCCCCCGCCGCCCCCAGTAGGTGGCCGGTCATGGACTTGGTGGAGCTCGCCGGCATTTTTCGCGCGTGGTCGCCGAACACCGCCTTCAGGGCGATGACCTCGATCCGGTCGCCCACCGGGGTGGAGGTGCCATGCACGTTGACGTAGTCGACCGCGGAGGGCTCCACCCCCGCGTCCTGGAGCGTCCGACGCATGACCCTTATGGCCCCGTCCCCGTCCTCGCAGGGAGCGGTGATGTGGAAGGCGTCGCTGGACATGCCGTAGCCCACGAGCTCGCAGTAGATGCGGGCGCCCCGTCGGCGCGCCATCCCCAGTTCCTCCAGGACCAGGATCCCCGCCCCCTCCCCGATCACGAAGCCATCGCGGTCACGGTCGAAGGGTCGGGAGGCCTTGGCCGGCTCCTCGTTGCGGGTGGAAAGGGCGCGCATGGCCGCGAAACCGCCCACCCCCAGGGGGGTGATCGCGGCCTCGCTCCCCCCCGCAATCATGAAGTCCGCCTCGCCGCGCTGGATCAGCCGGTACGAATCCCCCACCGCGTGGGCGCTGGTGGTGCAGGCGGTGCAGGTCGCGGAGTTGGGGCCCTTGGCTCCGGTGCGGATGGAGACCCAGCCCGACGCCAGGTTGACGATGGAGGCGGGGATGAAGAATGGGCTCACCTTGCGGGGCCCCCCCTTGAGCAGGGCCTCGTGCTCCCGCTCGATGGTGGCGAACCCGCCGATGCCGCTCCCGATGTAGACCCCCACCCGCTCCGCGTTGGCGGCGTCGATCTTGATGCCCGAGTCCCGAACCGCAAAGTCCGCGGCCGCCACCGCGAACTGGATGAAGCGGTCCATCTTCTTCACGTCCTTCTTCTCGACCCAGTTCAGAGGATCGAAGCCCCGGACCTCCACCGCGAACCGCGTCGTGTGCTGGGAGGCGTCGAAAAGGGTGATGGGGGCCGCTCCCGATCGGCCTCCGAGGAGGCCCTTCCAGGTCTCCTCGGTGCCGATGCCGAGGCCCGACACGAGGCCCACACCGGTGACTACGACCCTGCGTTTCTCGGACACGAGCCCCGCTCCCCTCGCCCGCCCCTACTTCTTGGCCTTGTCGCCGTGCTTGTCGATATAGTCCACCGCCTCCTTGACGCGCGTGATCTTCTCCGCGTCCTCGTCCGGGATCTCGATCCCGAACTCCTCTTCCAGCGCCATGACCAGCTCCACGGTGTCGAGGCTGTCCGCCCCCAGGTCGTCCACGAAGGACGCTTCGGGCGTCACCAGCTCCTCCTCCACCCCCAGCTGGTCCACGATGATCTTCTTCACGCGATCGGCAACAGGCTCCATGAGGCTCCTCTCTAGTCAAGTCCGGCGGGCGCGGCCCCGCACCCCCCGGGCCCCCCGCGCGCTCCGCGGGGGTTGATCCCCCTTTCGCGCGCGACCGCGACGCGGGGCCGGCGATAAGTTGTTCCCCTCTTCCGTCCTCCGGCGTTCCCTGGCATTCTACATGTGGAAGCCACCGTCCACCCCCAGGACCTGACCGGTAATGTAGGCTGCCCCCTCGGAGACCAGGAAGGCCACGGCCGCGGCCACGTCCCCCGGTCGGCCCACCCGGCCCATGGGAATGGCCGCCACCACCGCCTCCCGGGCCTTGTCCGTCATGGCCGCCGTCATGTCCGTCTCGATGAAGCCGGGGGCCACCGCGTTCACGGTGATGGACCGGGAGGCCACCTCCCGGGCCACGGACTTTGTGAAGCCCAGGATCCCCGCCTTGCTGGCCGCGTAGTTGGCCTGGCCGGGGTTCCCGGTGAGGCCCACCACCGAGGTCACGCTCACGATCCGGCCGCTGCGCTGCTTCAGCATGGGGCGCAGGGCGGCCTGGGTGCAGTGGAACACCCCGCTCAGGTTGGTGGCGAGCACCTCCTCCCACTCCTCCGTCTTCATGCGCAGGAGCAGGTTGTCCCGGGTGATGCCGGCGTTGTTGATCAGATGGTCGAGGCGCCCGTGCGTCTTCAGGATGCCCGCCACCGCCGCGTCCACGGACGCCCGGTCGCCCACGTCCAAAGCGACGGCCTCCGCTCGTCCGCCCTCCCCCGTGATTTCCGCCACCGCCTCCGCCAGCCGGACCGCGTCCCGCGCCCCCAGCACGACCGTGGCCCCCTCCGCGGCCAGGGTCCGCGCGATGGCCCGCCCGATCCCCCGGGAGGCGCCCGTGACCAGCGACACCCGGCCCGAGAGCCCTCCCATCAAAGCTCCGCCCGCGCCGGCGCGGAGAGGGCCTGGACCGCGCTCTCCAGCGACGCCGGGTCGTTCACGTTGAGGGTCCGCACTTGCTTGGCGATCTTCTTCACCAGACCGGTGAGCACGGTCCCCGGACCGACCTCGACCGCGGTCTCGACTCCCTCTTGGACGAGCCGCTCCACGCATTGCTGCCAGCGCACGGGGGCAGAGACCTGGCGGACCAAGCCCTCGCGGCAGGCGCCCGCCGTACGCACCACCGCCGCATCCGCGTTGTTGACGAGGGGGACGAGGGGATCCCGGAAGGTCAGCCGGGCCAGCTCCGGGGCGAGTCTCTCCTGGGCCGGCACCATGAGCGCGCAATGGAAGGGCGCGGAGACGGGAAGGCGCAGGGCCCGGCGGGCCCCCGCCGCCTTGCACCGCTCGGCCGCGCGGTCCACGGCGGCGGCGTGCCCCGCGATCACCACCTGGCCGGGGCCATTGATGTTGGCGGGAGCCACCACCTCGCCCTGGGCGGCTTCCCGGCACGCCTGCTCGACCGCGGGCAGGTCCAGGCCAAGGATGGCCGCCATCGCCCCTTGGCCCACGGGCACCGCCTCCTGCATGTACTCGCCGCGCCGGCGCACCGCCACCACCGCTTCCGCCAGCGACAGCGCGCCCGCCGCCACCAGGGCCGAATACTCGCCCAAGCTGTGCCCGGCCACCCAGGCCGGCTTGAGGCCCCGCGCCAGCAGGGGGCGAAGCGCGGCCACGCTCGTGACCAGGATCGCGGGCTGGGCATTGGCGGTGAGCTGCAGTTCGGACTCCGGACCCTCGAAGCAAAGGCCGGACAGCGAGAAGCCCAGGGTCCGGTCGGCCTCCGCGAAGGCGGCGCGGCTCTCCTCAAAGCGCTCGACCAGAGCCCGGCCCATGCCCACCTGCTGGCAGCCCTGGCCGGGAAACAGGAAGGCCAGGCTCACGCCCCCGCCTCTTCCTTGCGCGCGCCCAGGGCCCGGAGTTCGGCCCCGATGCTCTCGTTGACCCCGCTCCGCCCGAACTCCGCCGCCACCCGGATCCCGTGCTTGATGGCCCGGGTGTTGGAACGACCGTGGCCGATCACGCAGCAGCCTTTCAGGCCCAGAAGGGGCGCGCCTCCGTACTCGGCGGGGTCGATCCGGCGCTTCAGGGCCCGGAACGCCGGCCCGGAGAGAAGCGCCCCCAGGCGGGTCCAGGGCGTGCGCTGGAGCTCCTCGCGCAACAGCTGCAGAAGAGACTCGGCCAGGGTCTCGCTGGCCTTGAGGGCCACGTTCCCGGTGAAGCCGTCCATGACGATCACGTCCACCCGGCCCGAGAAGAGGTCGTGTCCCTCCACGTTCCCGATGAAGTTCAGGCTGGAGCCCTTGAGTGCCTCGTGGACCTCCTTGGTCAGCTCGTTGCCCTTGGTCTCCTCCTCCCCCATGCTCATGAGGCCCACCCGTGGATTTGGGGTATGGAAGACATCACGGGTGTACGCATTCCCCATCACCGCGAACTCCAATAAATGCCGTGCCTTGCAGGCGGCGTTGGCGCCCACATCCAGCAGCACGGTGCGGCCGTGGACGTGGGGGACAACCGCGGCCAGGGCCGGCCGGTCCACCTCCGCGATCGTGCCCAGGGCGAGCTTGGCGATGGTCCAGCACGCCGCGGTGTTGCCCGCGGAGAAGAAAGCCCCCGCCTCTCCATCCCGGACCAGCTCCACCGCCACCTGGATGGAGGAGCGCCTCTTCAGCGTAGCGCGGTTGACCCTCTCGCCCATGCCCACGACGTAGGGTGCGTCCACGATCTCGATGGGCAGCCCCTCGCCGCCCGTCCGCCGCAGCTCCGCCCGCACCGTCGCCTGGGGGCCCACCAGGATGGACTCGAGGCCGAGCTCCCGGCAGGCCACGACCGCTCCCTCCACCACTACGGCCGGCCCGTGGTCGCCTCCCATGGCGTCCACGGCCACGCGGGTTACGGGCGCTGCTTCTGCCATGCCCCCGCCGCCGATCGAGACCCTACCCTAGACCTCCTCCACCCCGACCACGGGCTTGCCCTTGTAGTAGCCGCAGCGAGGGCAGACCCGGTGCGAGAGCTTGGGCTCGTGACAATTGGGACAGAGGCTGAGCCCGGGGGCGGTTAGGTGGTCGTGGGCGCGCCGACGGTCGCGACGGGCCTTGGAGTGACGGCGCTTCGGATTGGGCATGTCGAACTCCTAATGAGAGCCTTCGTTCAAGAGCTTCTTCAGGCCGGCCAGGCGGGGGTCAGGCTCCTCCGTCGGGGCCGGGCATGCGCAGCTCCCTTGATTCCAGTTCGCGCCGCAGGACGGGCAGCGCCCGCGGCAGTCCTCGCGGCAGAGCCGCTTCAGGGGGACGCTCAGGAAGAATTGCTCCCGGACCATCTCCCCCAGGTCGAGGCGCTCGCCCTCGTAGTAGGCCACGACCATATCGCGGTCGGTGAGCTCGACCTCGTCCTCCTCTCCCCCCTCCTCCCCCGCCCGGTGCGGCAGGTAGAACAGGTCCAGCTCCTGGTCGAGGGAGAACACGAAGGGCTCGAGGCAGCGGCCGCACTCCAACCCCAGCGCGGCCTTGAGGCGCCCGCGCACATGCACGGTATCCCCGTCCGTCTTGTCCAGGCGGCAGCGCAGGCTCCCCCCCGGCTCCAGGGCGAAGCTCCCCTCGTTCTCGACGTGGACCGTCCCTGGCTCGAGGGTGTCGTCCACGTCCATTCCCTCGGGAGGGATGTGGCCGATTTCAATGACGAGCATCGGGCGTGCGCTCAAACCTTCGATTTTACCGATTCCTTCTGCTTAGTCAAGCACTTACCCCCAGAAGGTCCGACAGGAAGGAGGTGCCCGCGGCCAGGGGGGCGACTCCGAAGTTGTCCGCCAGGGTGGCCCCCAGGTCCGCGAAGGTCGGCCGCACCCCGAGGTTCACCCCCTCCCGCACCCGTGCTCCGGCGGCCAGAATGGGGACGTGCTCCCGGGTGTGGTCGGTGGAGGCGTCCGAGGGGTCGCAGCCGTGGTCGCCCGTGAACATCAGCACGTCGTCTGGGCCCAGCGCCCCCCGCAGATCGGGAAGCCGGGCATCGAGGGCCTCCAGGTTGGCCGCGTATCCCGCCACGTCGTTGCGGTGCCCGTAGAGGGTGTCGAAGTCCACCAGGTTGGTGAAGATGAGCCCCCCGGGAACGCGGCCCAGGGCCTCCAGCGTCCGGTCGATCCCATCCGCGTCGGAGCGCGTGTGGACGTCGGTGGTCAGGCCCCGGCCGGTGAAGATGTCCCCGATCTTGCCCACGCCGTGCACGGCCACCCCGTGCGCGGAGAGGCGGTCGAGGAGCGTCTCCCCCGGGGGGGGCACCGGGAAGTCCCGCCGATTGGGCGTGCGCTTGAAGTCGTCGCGCGTTCTCCCCACAAAGGGCCGGGCGATCACCCGGCACACGCCGTAGCCCAAGCAGGCGATCTCGTAGCCAATGTGGCAGATCCGGTACAGCTCCGGGAGGGGGATCACCTCCTCGTGCGCGGCCACCTGGAAGACGCTGTCCCCCGAGGTGTAGAGGATGGGCGAGCCGGTGCGCACGTGCTCCTCCCCGAGCTCCTTCAGGATCTCGGTACCGGAGGCGGCGCGGTTGCCGAGCACCTTGCGGCCGATCCGCTCCTCGAAGGGCCGCACGACCTCGGGGGGAAAGCCCTGCGGGTAGGTGCGGAAGGGGGTGGTTGTGAGGACACCCGCCATCTCCCAATGGCCGCTGGTGGTGTCCTTGCCCGCGCTCCCCTCCGCCATCTTGCCGAAGGCCCCCAGGGGCCGTGGAGACCGCGCCCCCGTGAAGGTGGGGGTCAAGTTCCCGAGCCCCAGGGCGGTGAAATTCGGGATGCGGACGGGACGGGAGGCGAGCACGTGGCCGAGGGTGTCGGCCCCGCCGTCCCCGAAGGCCGCCGCGTCGGGGGCCGCCCCCACCCCGAGGCCGTCGCACACGATCACCACCGCTCTGCGGAACGGCCCTGCGCCCGGCTTGTTCCCGGCCATCACCCCTCCGCCCGGTCCAGCCAGGCCACCGCGGCCGCGTACGCGGTATCGAGGTCGGGACACCATGCCACGGAGGCCTGGTGGCGGAACCACGTCATCTGCCGCTTGGCGAGCCGCAGAGTGTCGGAGACGATATCACGCTCGGCCTCGGCCCGCGCAAGCTCGCCCCGCGTGACGGCCACCGCCTGCCGGTATCCGATGGCCCGCAACGGCCCGAGCTCGGGGGCGTAGCCCCGGGCGAGCAGGCCCCGGACCTCATCGAGCAGCCCGCGGGCGAACATGTCGCGCGTGCGCTCTTCCACGGCCAGGCGCAGGGCCGGCCGCGCAGGCTTAATCCCGACCAGGAAGGAGACGAACCCGCCCAGAGGGTCGCCGGGAGCGCGGTGGTGCTCGGAGATCGGTCGCCCCGTGGCCCGGAAGACCTCCAGCGCCCGCACCACCCGCAGGCGGTCCCCCACCGGCAGCCGCTTTGCCGCCTCCGGGTCCACCCGGGCCAGCAGGCGGTGAAGGCGGGGGTCCCCGTAGCGCTCCGCGATCGCCTCCAGCCTCCGCCGCAGGGCGAGGTCTCGCGAGGGCCCCGCGAAGAGGCCCTGGAGGAGGGCCCGGAGATAGAGGCCCGTGCCCCCGGCCACGATCGGCAGCCGGCCCCGCCCCGCGATGTCGAGGAGCGCCGCCCGCCCCCGGCGGGCGTACTCCGCGGCCGAGAACTCCTCGTCGGGGTCCACGACGTCCAGGAGGTGATGGGGAACGGCGCGTCGCTCCTCGGGGGTGGCCTTGGCGCTTCCGATGTCCAGACCCCGGTAGACCTGGAGGCTATCGCAGGAGACGATCTCGCCCCCCCGCTCGCGGGCCAGGCGCAGGGCGAGCGCGCTCTTGCCCGCCCCGGTGGGGCCGACCACCGCGATCAGTCGCGGCACCACGGCGGTCAAAACCGCTCGGACCACGGCCCGCGGGTTGCGGGGGCGGGGGGACCCGCGGGCGGGAAGATCGTCAACGCTCGCGGAAGGCTTTGATGATCGTGCTCTCGTGTTCGGCCCCGAGGGTACGCTTCACCGCCAAGAGCTCGGCGTAGAGCAGCTCGTTCAGGGCGTCCACGAGGAGGGCCCGCCGCTCCTCTTCCGGCAGCTTGTTCAGGTTCCGCTCCACCACCGCGGCATCGAGGGAACCGTCCTTCTGGAGCTTCACCCCCCCGAAGACCTCCTTGCGCGCCTCCCGAAGGCCCCCCAGGTATTTCTCGAGCACGTTCTCGGCGATGGGGCCAACCTCCCGCACCATGTAGCGGAAGATGAAGCCGTACATCTGGTTGAAGGAGGTGAGCACGGAATAGAGCGTGTCCGCGGGGACGAAGTCCTGGTCGAGGGTGCGGA
>DATMQU010000737.1:0-5474 GCA_035566715.1 Vicinamibacteria bacterium | reverse complement strand
AACGACGCCAAGGCGGTTCCTGCCGACAAGTACAAGGTCCTGGGCAACGTGCTCGAGTGGGCGACCAACGTCGGCTTCCCCGGCTACGCGAGCGCGGCCATCGACGAGGCCTTCAACACCTGGGTTCTGCCCACCATGTTCGCCAAGGTGGCGCGGGAGGAGATGACGCCCGAGGAGGGAGCCCGGGCCGCGGACACGGAGCTGAAGCGCATTTTCGCGAAGTGGGCGTGACGGGGGCCCGGGGAGCGCAAGGGCGGTCGTCGAAACACGCGACCTGACCCCAGGTCTCGGGCCATGCTCCAGGCCCACCCCCCGCCCTACCCTCGCCCAAAACGCAGCGTGGGGAGGGAGGTCGGGTTCATCATCCTTAACCCTGATCGAGCCTAACCCTGATCGAGGACGGGTGCGCCGACGACTGGATCGGCGGTCTCCTGCCCTTAGCCCGTGACTCTGGTGCTCTAAGCCGTCACTTCTCCTTGCCCTCCTTCACGACCACCGCGGGCACGTTCTTGTCGTGGACGAGCTGGTTGAAGGCAACGAGGTCGGAGGCGAGCAGGCGATTGAGCTTCGTGAGCTGGGCGTCGGTCCTCCCCGCGAGGTCGTCGTAGACGAGAAGCGACTGGTCCGTGGGCCGCGCGTCCCCGTCCTCCACGACGCGAGCCAACAGGCTCAGCTTGTTGTTGAGGCGGATCGGGAAGTTGAGGGGGTCCTGGTTGCTCTGGTTCTTGGTCTGGTAGAGCTCCTCCTCCACTTCCGTGAGCGCCTTCCCGAGGGCGGCGGCGGCATCGGCAATGGCCTTCGCATCCGCGGTCCCTTTCGCGCGATCCGCGGTGGCCTGGACCTGCTCCTTCACGGTGCGGATCCGCGAGATTGCGTCGTGGCTCTCCGTCAGCTTGTCGCGGATCTTCAAGAGCAGGTCAACCTGCTTTTGGAGGTCTTCCGGGGTCACGGAGAGGCGCGGGTCCCGACGAACCTCGAAGGACTCGATGAGCGCGTTGCCCCCGACCCGCAGCCGCGCCTGGTAGGTGCCGGGCACCACGGTGGGGCCCTGGGGCACACCGCCCCAGAGGATCAGGCCCTTGAAGCGCGTTGGCTCCGGATAGCGGAGGTCCCAGGCGAAGCGATTGAGGCCGGCCTTGGCGGGAATCTTGGCCGGGCCGCGGCTCCGGCCGAATTCGTCGTCCTCGTCGGCAGGAGCGCCCTCTTCCTTCTTCTCCTCCTTGCTTGAGAACTTCCGGATCGACTTGCCCGCGGCGTCCAGGAACTCGAGGGTCACCTCCTCGCCCTCCTTGGGCTCGTTCTTGAGGTTGTAGTAGACGATCGCCCCGTAAGGGGGGTTCTGCCCCACCCCCCCCCGGCCACGCCCGGGGGGGCTGCCGAACCGGTAGGCGAGGGTGGGCTTGAACAGGTGGGCCTCCTTGGAGGCGATCTCCGCGCTCATCTGCCGCAGGGGAGAGACGTCATCGAGGATCCAGAAGGAGCGGCCCTGGGTCGAGATCACGAGGTCGGTGTCCTTGATCACGAGGTCGGTGACGGGAACGATCGGCAGCGCCCCCCCCGCCTTCTTCTCCTCCGCCTTCCCTTTCTCCGCCTCCTCCCGGTCCATGCGCAGGGGCTGCCAGCGTGCGCCGTTGTCGAAGGAGAGGTAGACCCCGGCCTCCGTCCCCGCGTAGAGCAGGCCCCTCCGGATCGGGTCCTCCCGCACGGCGCGCACGAAGGTGTTGTCGGGAATCCCGGCCGTGATCTTCCGCCAGGTCTTGCCGTAGTCGGTCGTGGCGTAGACGAAAGGACGGAAGTCATCGAGCTTGTAGCGGTTCACGGCCAGGTACACGGTGCCTGCATCGTGGGGCGAGGGATCGATCTGGCTGATCAGGCTCCACTCCGGCATCTCTTTGGGGGTGACGTTGCTCCACGTCTTGCCGCCGTCGCGGGACACGTGGACGAGGCCGTCGTCGGAGCCCGCCCAGAGGAGCCCCTTCTCCACCCTCGACTCGGCAAGGGCGAAGATCGTTGCGTAGTACTCGATGGTGGTGTTGTCCTTGGTGATGGGGCCCCCGGAGGGCCCGAGCTTGGTGGGGTCGTTGCGGGTGAGGTCGGGGCTGATCGCCTCCCAGCTCTGCCCCTCGTTGGTGGAGCGGAAGACCCGGTTTCCCGCCGTGTAGAGAACCCCGGGGTCGTTGGGCGAGAAGACGATGGGGAACGTCCACTGGAAGCGGTACTTCATCCCCTCCGCGCCGTGGCCCATGGGGTTGTCGGGGTAGACATCCACGGCGCGGCTCTGCTGGGTGCGGTGATCGTAGCGCTCGATGACGCCGTCGTAGCATCCGGCGTAGGAGACCATGGGATCCTTGGGGTCGGGGGCGACGTAGCCGCTCTCGCAGCCGCCCACCGGGTACCAGTCGGTGCGGCGGATGCCACCTCCGCTCGTGCGGCTGGCGGTGGCGACGGTGGTGTTGTCCTGCTGGGCCCCGTAGACCCAGTAAGGGAACTGGTTGTCGGTGATGACGTGGTAGAACTGCGCCGTCGGCTGGTTGTCCTCGCTCGACCAGCTCTTGCCGCCATCGAAGGAGATGCTCGCCCCCCCGTCGTTGCTCTCGATCATGCGCAGGGGGTCGTCGGGGGCGATCCAGAGATCGTGGTTGTCGCCGTGGGGCACGGGAATGCCGCTGAACGTCTTCCCGCCGTCATTCGAGCGGTAGAAGGCCGTGTTGAGCACGTAGACCGACTCCGCGTTCTTGGGATCGGCGAAGATGTGGCTGTAGTACCAGGCCCGCTGGCGTAGCTTGCGCTCCTCGTTGGTCCTCCGCCAGGTCTTGCCGGCATCGTCGGAGCGGAAGAGGCCGCCGTCCTCCGCCTCGATCATGGCCCACACGCGGCTGGGGTTGGCGGGGGACACGGCGATCCCGATCCGACCCCAGACGCCCTTCTTGGGCAGCCCCTCCCCCGTGATCTTCGTCCAGGTGTCGCCGGCGTCGGTGGACTTGTAGCGGCCGCTGCCCGGTCCCCCGCTCTCGAACCCCCAGGGAAGCCGGAGCACCTGGTAAGAGGCGGCGTAGAGGATCCGGGGGTTCGTGGGGTCCAGGGCCAGGTCGATCGCCCCCGTCTTCTCGTCGACGAAGAGGACCTTCTCCCAGGTCTTGCCCCCGTCCTTGCTGCGAAAGACGCCCCGCTCCAGGTTGGGGCCGAAGGCGTGGCCCACCGCGGCCACGTAGACGAGGTCGGGGTTGCTGGGGTGGACACGGATGCGCCCGATGTGGCGGGTGTCCCTTAGCCCGCCGTTCTTCCAGGTCTTGCCGGCGTCGGTGGACTTATAGACGCCATCCCCGTGGGAGATGTTGCCGCGCAGGCATGCCTCGCCCATACCCAAGAAGATGACGTTGGGATCGGACTCCGCCACCGCGATGGCCCCGACCGAGCCCGTGCCGAGCTGGCCGTCGGAGATGCCCTGCCAGGAGATCCCGCCGTCGGTCGTCTTCCAGGCGCCCCCTCCCGTCCCCCCGAAGTAGAAGACCCGGGGTTGTCCCGTCACCCCCGCGACCGCGGTCACGCGTCCGCCGCGGTAGGGACCGATGGTCCGCCATTCAAGGCCGGCGAGCTGGGCGGGATCGATCGCGGGGCCCTTCGGGGGCGTCGGCTCCGCGCCGCGGGCCAGGGGGGCGAAGAGGGGGACTCCCGCCAGGGCAAGGGCACGTAGAAGAGTGGCGGTCCGCTTATTCCCGGTCATTCTAGGCCTCCTGCGAGGGGAAGGGACAACAACACGGAACGGCGCAAAGGATTGCCTGCACCGACGATCCCGGGCGAGGGTGCCCGCACCTCAATCGTGGCCGCGGCGTCCCCGCCGGCCGGCGCATTCATCGCGGGGGAAAGCGTGTGGATGCCCCGGCCTCAGGGATGTGCCGTACGATCGATGAAGGACGCGACATCGGTTTTGAACTTCTTCAACGATGGATCGTGGATGTACATCATGTGGCCGGCCTCGTAGTACTTCATCTCGATGTGCGACCGCAGGCCTTTCTCCAGGCCAAGGTGCGACATCATATACTCGGTGGCTAGGAAGGGCGTGGCCAGGTCGTAGTACCCGTTGAGCACGAGCACCCGCAGGTTCGGGTTGTAGACGAGGGCATGGGCGAGGTCCAAGCCGGTGTTGGTCAGCAGGGGCAGGGCGAAGGGCGCTCCCGGAGGCTTATGCTTGAAGTCCCAGGAGCGGAAGATGTGGGCCGTGACCACGTAGTTCTTGTCCCGTCCGAACTTGAGCTCGTCGTGGTAGTAGTGCTGGAAGGCCGCGGTGAAGGCCCCGCTGATGGCGGCGCTTTGGGGGTCGTAGTCGGCCTCTTTCGCCAGCACGTCGAGCGTGGGCCCGGTAAAGCGGGCGTCGAGCCGCCCCACGGTCGCGTGGTGTTCGCGCAAGAGCTCCTGGGTGAACTGACGCTCGGTCACCCGCAGGTCCGCGTTCTCCAGATAGTCGACAGACAGGCCGGTGTAGTCGTGGATCTTCTTGGCCACCGCGCTCCGCTCCGCCGCCCCAAGATCGGCTCCTTTCAAGAGCGCGGTCGTGTAATCGCCGAGGGCGAACTTGCGGACCTCATCGAGGAACGGCACGAGCTCGGGGTGATTGGGCAGTAGCTTGTGGTACCAGGCCACCGCCGCGTAGGTGGGGAGGAAGAGGGCGAAGGTCCGCTCGTTGCCCGGCAGGTCGAAGATGGCCTCCAAGTCCAGGGCCACCGAGACCAGGATCACGCCGTTGAAGGTCATGTTGGCGTTCGTCTGCAGATAGTCGACAACGCCCGCGGAGCGGGTCGTTCCGTAGCTCTCCCCGAGCAGGAACTTCGGGGAGTTCCAGCGGTCGTTCTCGGTCACGTACTGCTTGATGAAGCGGGAGACGGACTCGATGTCGGGGTCGGCTCCCCAGAAGTCCTTGTCCTTCGCCTCCCCCACCGCCTTGCTGATGCCGGTTCCCACGGGATCGATCATCACGAGATCCGTCTTGTCGAGGATGCTGTACGCGTTGTCCACCACCGTGTAGGGAGGCGGAGGCGTGGCGGCGGCGTCGCTGGTGACGATCCGCTTCGGCCCCAGCACCCCCATGTGCAGCCAGACCGAGGAGGAGCCCGGCCCGCCATTGTAGGAGAAGGTGATCGGCCGCTTCGTGGCGTCGCCCCCGTCACGCTTCGTGTAGGCGACGTAGCCCACGCTCGCGTAGGGCTGATCCTTCTCGTTCCGAACGATCAGGGTTCCCGCGGTGGCGGTGTAGTTGATGGGGGCTCCCCCTAACACGAGGCTGTGCTGGGTGACCGATTGCTCCGGCTTGGGAGGTTCGGCGGTCTCGCCTTTCTTGGCCGCTTCGGGCTTCGGGGCCTCGGCGGCAGGCTTTTCGTCCCCCCGGGCGAGGGGGCCGACAAAGACCGCCAATCCCGCCACGACCGTGATGAAAGTGCGCCTCATGCTCAAACCTCCTTGCCGGAACGTGCCGCGAA
>DATMQU010000736.1:0-3580 GCA_035566715.1 Vicinamibacteria bacterium | reverse complement strand
ACCCGCATGGGGAAGGGTAAGGGCGCGCCCGAGTCCTGGGTGATGGTGGTGAAGCCGGGTCGCATCCTGTACGAGATGGAGGGGGTGCCGGAGGCGGACGCCCGCGAGGCCCTGCGCCTGGCCGCCCATAAGCTCTCCATCAAGACCCGCTTCGTCACCCGGCAGGAGGGGGTGGCAGGGTGAAGCCCGAACAGATCCGCGAGCTGGGGCTGGACGAGCTCCGCCACAAGGAGAAGGAGCTGCAGGAGCAGCTCTTCCGGCTGCGCTTCCAAAAGTCGCTCGGCCAGCTCGACAACGCCCTGAAGCTGCAGGCGACCCGGCGCGACATCGCCCGTGTCAAGACCATCCTCAAGGAGAAGCAGGTAACACGATGACGGAAAAGAACGAGCCCCCTCTTCGGCGGCGAAGCGAGCAGGTGGGGGTGGTGGTGCGGGCCAAGATGCAGAAGACGGTCGTGGTGGCGGTGGAGCGCTTGGTTCGGCACCCCGTCTACCGCAAGACCATCAAGCGCACCTCGACCTTCATGGCCCACGACGAGAAGGGCGCCGCGCGGGGCGACCGGGTGCGCATCGTGGAGACCCGCCCCCTATCCAAGCACAAGCGCTGGCGCGTTGAAGAAATCCTGGGCAAGGCGATCTTGCCCGAAGAGGACGCGGCCGAGGCAGCCGGGGTCTGAGGGCGGGGGAGAGACACCATGATCCAGATGCGCACGATTCTCGAGGTGGCCGACAACTCCGGCGCCCGCAAGATCTCGTGCATCCTGCCTATCGGCGGCTCTACGGGCCGCTACGCGGGCCTGGGCGACGTCATCACGGCCAACGTCAAGGAGTCGGCCCCTGACGCCCCCGAACCCGTGCGCAAGGGCAAGGTGGTGAAGGCGGTGATCGTGCGGTGCCGGAAGGAGCAGCGCCGGCGCGACGGGTCCTACATCCGCTTCGACCGCAACGCCGCCGTGCTCATCAACGAAGCGGGGGAGCCGGTGGGGACCCGCGTGTTTGGACCGGTGGCGCGCGAGCTCCGGGACAAGAGGTTCATGAAGATCATCTCCCTGGCTCCGGAGGTGCTGTGAGAATGAGGAAGCCGAGCCCCCGCGTGCGCATCCGGCTGAAGAAGAACGATCTGGTGGAGGTTCTCTCCGGGAAGGACGCGGGGAAGCGAGGGAAGATCCTGAAGGTCTTCCGGGAGAAGGGCCGGGTGATCGTGCAGGGGGTGGGTTTCATCAAGAAGCACACCAAGCCCAACCCCCAGCGGAACATCAAGGGCGGTATCGCGGAACGGGAAGCCCCCATCCACGTTTCCAACGTGATGGTGGTCTCCCCCGACGACGACAAGAAAACGCGGATCGGTTTCAAGATCCAGACCGACGGCCGCAAGGTCCGGGTCAGCCGACGCACCGGTGAGGTGCTGGACAAATGAGCGCCCGAATCAAGGAAGCCTACGCGAAGGAGATCGTGCCGCGCCTGATGAAGGAGCGGCAGTACCCCAACGTGATGGCAGTGCCCCGTCTCAAGAAGGTGGTCGTGAACATGGGGGTCGGAGAGGCTACCCAGAACATCAAGCTCATGGACGCGGCCATGGAGGAGCTGGGAAAGATCACGGGCCAGAAGCCGGCCCTCCGCCGCTCCCGCAAGTCCATCGCTGCCTTCAAGCTGCGCCAGGGGATGCCGATCGCGGCCACCGTGACCCTGCGCGGCGACCGCATGTACGAGTTCGTGGACCGCCTGGTGAACGTGGCCCTGCCCCGGATGCGCGACTTCCGGGGGGTGCCGGGTAACTCCTTTGACGGCCGGGGGAACTACACCCTGGGCCTCAAAGACCAGATCATCTTCCCGGAGGTCGACTATGCGAAGGTCGACAAGCTCCGGGGCATGAACGTGACTTTTGTGACCACGGCCCGGACGGACGAGGAGTCGAAGCTCCTCCTCGCCTACTTGGGGATGCCGTTCCGGCACCAGTGAGGAGGGAGGGGTAGTGGCGAAGCTGTCTCTCATTGCCAAGGCCAAGCGGAAGCCGAAGTTCGAGGTCCGCCGATACACGCGCTGCCGCCGCTGCGGCCGGCCCCGTGGCTACCTGAGGAAGTTCGAGCTGTGCCGCATCTGCTTCCGCCAACTGGCCCTCTCCGGGGACATCCCCGGCGTGATCAAGGCGAGCTGGTAGGGGGGCCCGGGAGGTAAACCAGATGAACATGACCGATCCAGTCGCGGACATGATCAGCCGGATCCGGAACGGGGTCCGGGCCAAGCTGCCCAAGGTGGACGTGCCCGCCTCCAAGCTCAAGGCCGAGATCGCGCGCATCCTCAAGGACGAGGGTTACATCGCGAACTTCAAGAGCATCGAGGATGAGAAGCAAGGCATGCTCCGGATCTACCTGAAGTATGGGCCGGGCATGGAGCGGGTGATCACCGACCTCCAGCGGGTGAGCCGTCCGGGCTGCCGCATCTACTGCGGCAAGGACCAGATTCCCCGCGTCTACGGGGGCCTCGGCATCAACATCCTGTCCACCTCCCGGGGGCTCATGACCGGGCGCAGCGCGGCCCGCGAGGGCGTGGGCGGCGAGATCCTCTGCAACGTATGGTGAGGCGTCTCTCAGGGCGAGGACGCGCAGGCAAGGAGCACCGATGTCTCGGGTAGGACGCAAGATCATTACCGTCCCCAAGGGGGTGAAGGTCGAGGTGTCCGCGACCTCTTTGCAGATACAGGGTCCCAAGGGCAAGCTCCAGACGCCGGTTCCCCCCGGGATCTCTTTCGTGCTCAAAGAGAAAGAGGGCGAGCTCGCCTGCCAGCGGGCCAACGACGAGCGGCAACAGCGGGCCTTCCACGGCATGGCCCGGGCCTTGGCCCAGAACGCGATCAAGGGCGTCACCGAGGGCTTCTCCAAGGACCTGGATATCGTGGGGGTGGGGTACAAGGCGGCGGTGGAGGGCAACAAGGTCGTGCTCTCCCTGGGCTACTCACACCCGGTGGTGTTCCCGATCCCGGAGGGAATCAAGGTCGCGGTGGATAAGCAGACCCGCCTCACGATTTCCGGGATCGACCGTCAGCGCGTGGGTCAGGTGGCGGCGGAGATACGCAACCTGCGCAAGCCGGACCCTTACAAGCAGAAGGGGATCCGCTACGTGGGCGAGATCCTGAAGAAGAAGGCGGGCAAGGCGGGTGCGACGGGAGCGGGAGCGGGAGCGGCAAAGTGAGAACAGAGGCGGGCGCTGAATTCATGAGGGCGCGAGCGGCAGGAGGGGTTCGGGCGAAGCTCCAGGGGCGTCATCCCTCGACCTTGAGGGCAGAATGAAGGTCAAGACCAAAGAGGACATCCGGCACCGGATCCAGGCCCGCATCCGCAAGAAGGTGGCGGGAAGCGTGAAGCGGCCGCGCCTGGCCGTCTTCCGGAGCCAGAGCCACATCTACGTCCAGGTCATCGACGACGACACCGGGCGGACCCTGTGCGCCGCCTCCTCCCTGGACAAGGAGATGCGGGAGAAGGGCAAGCGGGGCTCGAATGTGGCGGCGGCCAAGGCGGTAGGCCAGCTCATCGCGAACCGGGCCAAGGAGAAGGGGGTCACCGCCGTAGTCTTTGACCGCGGGG
>DATMQU010000735.1:0-4944 GCA_035566715.1 Vicinamibacteria bacterium | reverse complement strand
CCCCGTCCCCGCCGCCAGTATCCCCGCGATCCACGCCGCCCGCTCTCCCTGCCAGCGGCGGGTCGTTGCGCAGACAAGGCCGACCGCCAGCGCCCCGAGGACGACTTGCACGGCTCTAACGACCAGGAGGGAACCGCCGGAGACCGCGAAGAGACACGCCAGGAAGTAGATGTAGAAGGGCGAGAGGTAGTAGACGTCCTTGCCGAGTCCGAGGTCCCCCCCCACTACCTGTTCGGCCAGGCGGACGTAGGCCGCGCTGTCTAGGACGCCTGTCGGCTGGAGAAGAGGGTGGGCGTGGAGCTCGATGAGCACGATGGCCTTGAGGGCGAGCGCACCGGCCACGAGAAGAAAGAGGGAGGAGCGACGGCCCATGGGCTCTATTCTGGGCGGGCACGCGCCGCGGTGCCAGGGCTGCGGCTTGCCGTCAGACGGCGATTCCCTGCCCTCGCAGGGTGCCACGAATCAAGTTCCGGAGCAGGAACATCGCTTGTTGACGATGGATGAACAGCAGCAATAGGAAGGTCGACGCCCCCGCAACCCTGACCGCCACTTGGAGCGGCTTGGGCAGCAGCCGAACCACGACAAAGACCACGACGAGCGAGAGCCCGAGGATGATCACCGTACCCACAAGGCCCAAAAATAAGAACACCAGCACGCCCAGGATCTTGATGTCGCCAGACTCGCGAGGACCAAATGTTTGGGTCAGCTCCAGGGCCACGGGCCACCAGTACCCGATGGCATACCCCCCCACCAAGGAAGCGGTGAGGATGTCCGCCGACCAACGCACGAGCGTGGGAAGGACGGTGGCCAGGAACGACGGGCGCCCCGAGGGTCGGCTGCGGGGAACGTCCGTCATGCCGAAAGTGACCACGAAGGCCGCGCCTGCCACGCAACTCTCAGCCGCACCGACATTTGCGGTTGCCCAAGACGTTGGGTCGGGTCGCCTCTCGTGCCGTGCTTGAAGATCATGTGGGCTCCGCCGTCCCAAGGCCGGTCGGACTGTACGTCAGTGGATGAAGTCGAGCAAAGCGCTCCGGTAGCGATCGAACGCCTCGACCTGGGGCAAGTGCCCCACGCCTTCGATCTCGACAAGCTTGGCTCCCGGTATCGCCGCGGCGGCCTTGCGCCCCAAGGTTGGATAGTCGCCCAGTTTGGCCGCAACGTCTTTCGGTGCCCACGTACTCCCGATCGCGGTGCGGTCGCGCTGCCCGATGATCAGGAGCGTCGGAACGCCGATCCGCGGAAGCTCGTAGACCACGGGCTGGGTGAAGACCATGTCCGCGGTGAGGGCGGCGCACCAGGCGACGCGTGGATACTCCGGATGACGCGTCCACCCCGCTTGGAGCGCGATAAGCTTCTCGTACTCGGGCTCCCAGCGTCCCGCGTAGTAGCGGGTGCGTTGGTAGTTCCGGATCGTCTCCGGCGTCGCCCGCAGCTCCTCCGCGTAGGCCTCATCAATGGAGCGATAGGGCACGACGGTCTTCCAGTCCTCCAGCCCAATCGGATTGACGAGCACGAGCCTCTCGACGCGCTCGGGAAACATCAGCGCGACCCGAGCCGCCAACATCCCGCCCATTGAGTGTCCGACCACCGTGTAGCGCTCGATGCCGAGCGAATCGAGGAGAGCGCGTGTCATCCCCGCGAGGATCTGAAAGCTGAACTGAAATGCGGCCGGTTTGCTGGATTTGCCGAACCCGACTTGATCCGGGACGACCACCCGGAAGCCCTCTGCGGCAAGCACCCGCATCGTAGGCTCCCAGTACGCTCCCGAGAAGTTCTTGCCGTGGAGCAGGACCACCGTCCGACCGTTGGCGTGCGCCGTCGGCGCGACGTCCATGAAAGCCATCCGCACCGTTTCGCGCTCGACCATGAGCGGGAAGAAACGGACTGGGAACGGGTAGGGGAAGTTCGTTGCTTCCGGATCGATACTCTCGGGTAATTGATTTTCCTTGATTGATTCGCCCGAACCGGTGACCAGCGCATCTCGAGCGGCAGCTATCGGAACTGCCCCTCCGCAGGTTGCAAGTAACAAGGACGCAACGGCGAGAAGCCAATGGGTAGGCACCTGAGGCAGGGTGGTCGATGTCGTCCGACCCCAAGCGTCGATGGCGAACCGGGCCTGATCTTCGTTCATTGACTCAGCCTCCTCCTGGACGGCGGGGACCTAGGTGTGCCACAGCTCTGACCACGCCCGCAAGCGCACGACAGCCCTTCTTGCTAGTCGAGCAGCCGGATTGTGTCTGGCAAGCAGCGATCCATTCCGTCCACCGGCACTGCAGAACGAAGCGTGGCGTTCCAGGCCGGCTGACAGCTCAAATGCCAGCAATGCTTGGGTCAACCCGCTCGAGCTGGTGTCTATGTCAGGACTGACATAGAATTGCAAGTGTGGCCCGAGGGGATAAGCCGCTTGCTTGGCTTCACGGGGAGGTCAAGACGCCTCCGTTCAGTAAGGCCGCGCGGATTGAGACCGGCTACCTCCTCCGGGAACTTCAGCGAGGGAAAGGTTTGTCGATGCCGCACTCGCGGCCGATGCCGGGCATTGGGGCGCGCTGCCACGAACTGCGGGTGATCGACAAGGGGATTACGTGGCGCCTCGTGTATCGCGTCGATCCGGACGCGATCGTGATTGCGGAGGTCTTCGCCAAGAAGAGTGCTAAGACCCCGGCCGCGGTCTTGGACGCTTGTCGGAGGCGATTGAAGGAATACGATGATGCGTAAACGCAAGAAAGAGCGCCTGGAAGCCAAGGGCTGGCGGTTCGGAACCGCTCAGGAGTTCCTTCGCCTGTCGGATGAGGAGGCCGCCTACATGGAACTGCGGCTGCGACTGGCGGACAGCCTCAGGCGCCGCCGGCAGAAGCGGAACCTGAGCCAGACGGACCTCGCGAAGCTGCTCGATTCGAGCCAGTCGCGTGTCGCGAAGATGGAGGGTGGTGATCCCTCAGTCTCCATCGACCTGCTGATCCGCTCTCTTCTGGCCCTGGGCGCCTCGCATCGCGATCTGGCCCGAACCATCTCTGGTGCGTCGCTGCCGAAAGCGAGCTAGGACGCGGCTTACCCCGGGGTGGTGGTGCGGTGGCTCGTCCCCGAGTCGTCCCGCGGTAAACATATCGACGGCTTGCTGTGCCGCGGTACTGTCTCAAGTGCCAGGCTATCAGTTAATTAGATTGGTGCGCCCCGGGCGATTCGAACGCCCGACCTACAGATTCGTAGTCTGTTGCTCTATCCAGCTGAGCTAGGGGCGCACGGCAAAATTCAATGATAGCCCGGGCGTCGCCTAGGTGGCAAGCCGCGGGGCAGATCCGTGGTCAGGCCTCAGCAGGAAGCATCCTTGCGACGGGGAGCCGACGGCGGACGAGGGCGTCGAGCGCCCGGGCAAGCGCCTGCCTGGCCGCGTCGGAAGGCACACGACCGCCCACCGCCTGCAGCGAGAAACGGTCGAAGACCTCTCCGGCGTGGGTTTCGATCGTCATCTCTTTCGGGAAAAGCAAGACCTGGGCGAGCGAGCGGAGGAGGCTGCCCAGGAAACCCACCCGGTCGGGGCCCCGGACCTCCAAGTAGAGCGTAGAGCCCTGATCCGGCGAGCCGTCCAGTGCATAGTGGTTCAGCTCTACAGCAGATCCATGGATATCGGGCTCCGCTTCGCTCAGGGAGTGCGGGTCGGCCGCCAGACCGAGGTAGTCGATGGAACCGGGCTCAGGAGCGCCGGCCGTGGGCGTGATCAAGAACTCAGCGACCCATGGACCCGAACGATCCTGACGGGCGAACCCACGCCGAATGTCGAAGCCCAGCCGTGAGAGCCCCATCGTGAAATTGCCCGTCCACAACGGACCGAGAGGTCCCCAGAGCCGCACCGAATAGAGGGCACCCGTGTTCTTAAAGACGCGGAAGCCAGGAGTGTCGGTACTCGACAGCGGAAGGAGTACGAGCGGGTCCCCGAGAGCGGTCATGGGCAGTTCTCCTCGACGCCGAGTTGAGCAATCGGTGTACCATGCCCTAGCCCCCTCGACTCTGTGATCCGAAGGCACATCTAATGTCTTCTCTGGTAGGGGTTTATAGCTCTTCCAGCCCCCCTCGAACGCGCTCGCGGCTGCAAAACCTAATTGTTGGTTCAGGTTCGAGGACTAACAGAAGTGGCAGATCGTGATGCGGCCGTGGAGGCACGCTTCTGCAACCTTCGGCATCGAGGGGCTTCGTCTGCCCCGTTCCTCAGAGCCTGGGGTAGCCAAAGACCCTAAAAGAGGGCGGCCAAGACGACCTTCCCCAGGACGAGGAGGGCCCAGGGCACAGCCACCCCCCACATGGCCTTCTTGACCTCGCGCCGCGAGGCCACGGCGAAGCCCACGGCCAGGAGACCGATCTGCCAGAAGGAGACGAGGTCCAGGCTGCCCACCAACGCGTAGAGCGGCCTGGCGACGGCCGCGCGGTCGAGGAAGAGCGTGGCGTTGGCCTGGAGAGCTTCCTGCGGGTTCAAGTTCCAGTCCCCCTTCAAGCCCATCACAAGGAGGATGAGAGGCGTGGTCAGGAGGTGGGTAGTCAGGAAAGTGTAGCTCACCACCGCCATGGACTGGGGGAACGTGACCTCGCCCGAATAGAGCACGCGAAAGATAAAGAGTAGGACCAGGGCTATGAGCACGATCGAGAGCGGCCCCCCCAGCAAGGTGCCCGCCCATGCGATGAGGGGGAACAGCTTGGCTTGGGTCGCCATCACGGTGTCGCGGCTTTCCGGCGGGATGCGCTCCCACTTCCCCGACTGCTCGAGCTCGTTCCTCAGGAACTGGGCGGGCTCCATCTGGTGGAGCCAGATGGCGGTGAAGGCCGCGAGGAGGGCCAGGTAGGCGACGAACGGCAGCCAGAAGCGGGGCCGCCGGGTGATGGCGACGAAGGCCTCACCGGGCGAGAAATAGACCCCGGCGAGGTTGTGGACAAAGCCGGGCTCGGCCGCGG
>DATMQU010000734.1:0-5375 GCA_035566715.1 Vicinamibacteria bacterium | reverse complement strand
CCGGTATGTCGAGCTCCTGGCCGCCACCGATCCCTTTCCCCTGAACCCGGGGGAGAAGAAGGGCATCCTGGTGGAGGCTCGGGTGGGCAAGGGGACCTGGACCTACGTGGGCCTCGGCCTCTTCCGGCAGATCCCGGCGGGGACGCCCGGGGCCTACCGGATCCTGGCCAACCTCGTGAGCCGGCCGCGGGCTCGCTGACCCTCAGCGGGCGGGGGTGGTCTTCTCGAGACGCACCTTACCGTCCACGATCGTGTAGATGACCTCGGTCCGCATGATCTCCCCGTCGGGGACGGTCATGATGTCCTTCGACAGCACCACGAGGTCGGCGAGCTTTCCCGGCTGGAGGGAGCCCCGCGTCTCCTCCGCGAAGGCCCCGTAGGCGGCGTCCAAGGTGTAGGAGCGGAGCGCCTCCTCGCGGGTCATGCGCTGGTCGGGGTCGAACCCGCCGGGCGGGTTCCCGGTCGCGTCCTGGCGGGTGACGGAGGCGTGGAAGTTCTGGATCGCGCTCAGGTCCTCTACGGGGGCGTCGGTGCCGTTGATGATGCGGGCCCCCGCCTTGAGGAGCTTCCGCCAGACGTAGAGCTCCTCCTGGACCCGGGCCCGGCCCAGGCGGCTCTCCGCCCAGGGCCGGTCCGACGGGCAATGGATTCCCTGCATGGAGGCGATCACGCCCAGGCGGGCAAAGCGCGGGACCTCGGCCGCGTCCAGGATCTGCGCGTGCTCGATACGGAAGCGCGGATCCTTGACCTGCGGGAATTCCTTGAGGGCCTTCTCGTAGACGTCGAGCACCATCCGGTTGGCCCGGTCTCCGATGGCGTGGGTGCAGACCTGGAAGCCGTGGGCCAGGGCGTAGCGCGACGCCTCCAGGATGGTCTCCGGGGGGGTAATGAAGAAGCCGGAGTTCCCGGGGTCGTCGCTGTAGGGGGCGAGGAGGGCGGCCCCGCGCGAGCCCATGGCCCCGTCCGCGTAGAGCTTGACGGCCCGGATCGTGAGCAGCCCCTCCCCCAAGTTGATCTCGGGCTTGGTGAAGCGGCGCAGGGTCTCCAGGCCGGACAGCATCACGTAGATCCGAACCGGCAGCTTGCCCGCCTGCACGGCCTCCTTGTAGAGGGCGACCGTGTCCATGTCGGCGCCGGCGTCGGCGAGGCTGGTGATTCCCTTCCGCACGCAGTCCTCGAGCGCAATCTGCAGGGCCCGCCGCATCTCCTCCGGCGCGGGCTTGGGGACGTGCACCAAGTCCTTCGCCTTGTCCACCAAGATGCCAGTGGGCCGGCCGGCCTGGTCCTTGATGATCTCCCCCCCTTTCGGGGCCGGGGTATCCCGCGTGATCCCCATGAGCTCCAGGACCTTCCGGTTCACGAGCAGGGCGTGGCCGTCGGCGCGGGTGAGCACGACCGGGTTGTCCGGGGAGACGGCGGAGAGCGCGTCGTGGGTGGGGAAGCCGCGGACGGTGGAGACGCTGGGCGCCGTCCACTTCCCCTCGTGCCAGCCCCGGCCGTGGATCCAGTCCCCCGCCTTCTTGCCCTTCACCGCTGCCGCCACCCGGTCCACGAGCTCCTGGTAGCTCCGGGTCCCCAGGAGGTCCACGCCCAGGCGCGCGGCCCCCACCTCGAGGAGATGGACGTGGCTGTCGCTGAAGCCGGGGATCACGGTCTGGCCCTTGAGGTCGATGACCCGCGTGGAGGGGCCTACCAGGGCCGCCACCTCCTTGTCGGTGCCCACGGCGCGGATGAGGTTGCCCGTGATCGCCACCGCGCGGGCCTTGGGCCTCTGCGCGTCCAGGGTGTAGACGGTGCCGTTCTTGAGGACGAGGTCCGCTTTCGGGTTCTGCGCCTGGGCGAGGGCGGCGAGGCCGCTCAGGGCCAGGGCCGCCCCCCCGCGGCGTGTCCAGTTCTTGAGGTTCAACACTAACCTCCCCCCATGGGAAAGGCTTTGATTGTACGCGACGCCAGCCAGGCGGTTGCGACCACGGGCCGCGGGGCGGCCCCTGGCCATCGGAGTTGGCCGGGAGGCCGTTCGTATTGAAGCGGCGCGGATCAGCGCCCGCGGGGCGGCTTGGGCGGAGGCGGGCCGGGGGGTAGCAGGCTGGCCCGGGTGAGGGCCCCCTCCCCGAAGCGGTTGGCCACGCGGTCGCGGATCTGGTCGGCGGCGGACGGGAGGAGGGGCGGCGCGAAGAGGTCTAGCTGGGAGGCGGCGCCCCCGAACCCGGAGGCGTAGACTCCGAGCAGACGCACCTTGCGGGGGCCGTGGACGCCCTCGAAGAGCCGGCGGGTCACGCGGAAGAGGTCGTTTCCAGAATCGGTCGGCGCGGCCAGGGTTTCCGCCCGGGTCAGGGTCCGGAAGGTCTCGTCCCGGTACTTGAGGGTGACGGTCCGTCCGCGGAGCCCCTGGCCCCGCAGCCGCCGGGCCACCCCGTCCGCCAGGTCCAGGAGCGTCCGCCGCAGGATCTCAGGGTCGGCGGTGTCGGTGGCGAAGGTGTGCTCCTGGCCGAGGCTCTTGGCCTCGCCGGGATCAGCCACCACCGGGCGATCGTCGATCCCCCGGGCCAAGAGGCGCAGGTCGTGGCCGTGCGTGCCCAGGCGTCGCTGCAGGAGGCGGGCCTCGGCGGCGGCGAGGTCCCCGATGGTGACGATCCCCACTTTCTGCAGCTGCTCCTCCATCTTGGGGCCCACCCCCCAGAGCTTGCGCACGGGGAGGGGGGCCAGGAACTCCGCCTCCCGCGCGGGGGGCACGACCACCAGGCCGTCCGGCTTCCTCATGTCGGATGCTATCTTGGCCACCAGCTTCGACGAGGCCACCCCCACCGACGCCGTCAGCTCGGTCTCCCGTCGCACCGCGTCCTTGAGCTTGCGCGCGATCTCCTCCCCCGGGCCCAGGGCACGCCGACTCTCGGTCACGTCCAGGAAGGCCTCGTCGATGGAGATCGGCTCCACGCAGTCCGTGAACTGGCGGAGGATCTCCATGATCTCCCCGGATACGCGCGCGTACTTCTCCATGTCCACGGGAAGGTAGACGCCCCGGGGGCAGAGACGGTAGGCCTGGGAGATGGGCATGGCGCTCGCGACCCCGAAGGGACGGGCCTCGTAGGAGGCGGTGGACACGACGCCGCGCCCGCGCCCTCCCATGGGATCGGCCCCCACGATGACGGGCAACCCCCGCAGCTCGGGACGGTCCCGTTGCTCCACCGCGGCATAGAACGCGTCCATGTCGACGTGGAGGATGGTGCGGGGGAGCTTCTCTAGTGTCCGAGGGTCCGGCACATGCCGCTCTGCACGCAGGGTTTGTCCGGCTCCATGACGCACCGGTCCCCGCCCGCGGAGACGCCGAGGAGAGAGTGGCTGGGGTGAGCCAGGACCACGACCACGGCCGCGCGGCCCCCTTCCCCCCGCTCGCGCACCGCCGCCTCCAGAGCCGCCACCCGGGCTTCCAGGCTTTGGGCCTCTCCCGGCCCGGGCACCGAGCCCCGGACCTCGAGGAGCACTTCCTCCGCGAGCTGCCGGATGCGTTCGTCGTCCATGGCCTAGTCCAGCCCCTCCACCGTGTCCACGACCCCGACCACGGCCGCGTCCACCGCGGCCGTGCCCTGGCCGAGCACGAGCTGGGCCGCCCGGCCCTCCTGCACGAGGAGAACACGATCCCCGGGCCCGGCGTCCACCCCATCGATGGCCAGCACCGGCGTCCCCCGGGGCTCGCCCGCGAGGTCGAGCGGCTGCACGAGCAGCAGCTTCGAGCCCTCGAGCTTGCCGTTCTTCTGGGTCGAGACCACGTTCCCCACCACCCGGGCGATGAGCATGTCAGCCCACGTTCCAGTGGTCCACGATGCCGATGATGGCGGCGTCGGTGGGGACCTCCGCGGGCAGGAAGGGGAAGGAGGCCTCGCGGCCGCGCACGTAGAAGACCTCCTCGCTGACCCCCGCCCCCACGGAGTCCACGGCCACCAGGGGCGGGCCCGAGACCGCGCGGTCGGGGCGCAGGGGCTGGATAACGAGCAGCTTGGTGCCGAAGAGGCCGGCGTCCTTGCGGCTGGCCACCACCGTGCCCACCACCCGGGCCAGGAACATGCGCGCTACTCCTTGACCTCGACCATGTCCACCACCCCCACGATGGCGGCGTCTACCGGGCAGTCCTTGAGGCCGGAGGCCATGCGGGCGGAGGAGCCGGTCACGATCAGGACCCGGTCTCGAAAGCCCGCGTCCACGGTGTCCACCGCGACCAGGTACGACGCTTCGTCCTTGCCGTGCGGGTCTTGGGCACGCACCACCAGAAGCTTCGCCCCCACGAGGCGCTCGTCCTTCCGCGTGGCGACGACGGTGCCGACGACCCGGGCCAGAATCATGCCGGGCCTCCGGGCCGCTTACTTGGCGGCCTTGCCGATGGGGAGGACGTCTTCCAGGTTGGTGTGGGGCCTGGGGATCACGTGCACGGAGACGAGCTCGCCCACCCTCCGGGCGGCGGCCGCGCCCGCGTCCGTGGCCGCCTTCACCGCCGCCACGTCCCCGCGAACGAGGGCGGTGACGTAGCCCGATCCGATCTTCTCGTAGCCCACGAGGGTGACCTTGGCCGCTTTCACCATGGCGTCGGCGGCCTCGATCATGGCCACCAGGCCCCGCGTCTCGATCATCCCCAGCGCTTCACCCATGCTGCCTCCCCTCGGACGGCCTAAGCTTTCCCGCGCCCCACCTCAAAAGTCAAGCGCCCGCGAAGCGCTCCACCGCCTCCGCCACCAGCCGCACCAGGGCCTCGCGCGACAGCACCACGCTCTCGCCGGTGCCCACGGGCACGGGGTGGCCGCAGGACGGGCAGTCCACGCACGAGGGCGGTGGGTAGCCGGCCGCCGCGCGCAGGCCCCGGAGCCGCTCCACATCGGCGGGGGGCAGGAGGTTGTCCTGGCCGAGGGTGCGCGCCACCAGGGCCACCCGCGCCAGCTGCTCCAGGGTCTCCATCCGCTCCCAGGCCCTAAACACGTGCTCTCCCACCGTGAGCGCCCCGTGGTTGGCGAGGAGCAGGCCGTGGCCCTCGCAGGCCGCCCGGCCCACGTTGTCGGCCAGCTCCGGGGTGGAGGGGGTGCCGTAGGGGATGATCCGCACCGGACCCAGGGTCACGACCGCCTCCGCGATCAGGGGGCGGTCGAGGGGGATCCCCGCCACCGCGAAACCGGTGGCGGTGGGGGGGTGGGCGTGGACCACCGCCCCCGCGTCGCTCCGGCGCCGGTAGATGGCGGTGTGCATCAGGATCTCCGTGGAGGCGCGGCCTCGGCCCTCGGCCCGCCCCTCGAGATCGGTCCGGACGATGGCCTCGGGGGTCAGGAAGCCCTTGCAGGCTCCGGCGGGGGTGATGAAGAGGTGGTCCCCCTCGCGGACGGAGATGTTCCCTT
>DATMQU010000733.1:0-4860 GCA_035566715.1 Vicinamibacteria bacterium | reverse complement strand
CCCCCCGAGAGCATGCGCATCGAAAGCTCGAGCTGCTGTCCGAGGCCACCCGCACCCACGAAGCCCATGACCGCGGAGGCGCGCACCGCGCACTCCCAGCGGTAGATGCTGTAGGAGACGAACTCGGGCAGGGCAAGGGGGAAGGTACCGTAGAGGAAGGCGCTCAGCCGGCCGCTGCCTCCTTCGAGGAGGGCGCGGGTGGGGCGCCCGTCCACGGACTCGAAGATCTCGTGGTATACCTTGCCCAGCATTCCGCCGTAATTGATGGCGATGGCGAGCACGGCCGCCGGGGGCCCCAGGCCGAGGGCGCGCACCAGCAGCAACGCCCACACGATCTCGGGGATGCTGCGGAGCAGGAGCAAGACCCAGCGCGCCGGCATGCGCAGGCTTGCCGCCAGCCGGTGGCGGCGGGTCGGTCCGATTTCGGAGATCGACAGCCGGCGCGTGACCATGAGGGCCAAGGGGAAGCCGACGAGTCCCGCGAGCGCGCTGCCCGCGGTCGCCATGGCCAGCGTCTCCAGGGTGGACTTCGCGACCAGGCGGAGGAACTCCCGGGAGGTCTCGAGGGGAAAGAAGCTGCGGAGGAAGCGCAGCGTGACCACGCTGCCCCTGGGGTCGAAGAGCGCCGACGGGCTGAATTCCGTGAGGCGGAGCCCCGGCCACAGCAACCCGATGGCGAGGAGACCAATGAAGAGGCGGGGCAGCGCCGCGGGGTCGCGGCGGTCGGCGGGTGCGGCGGTCATCGATAGATCGGGTGGGGCTTGACGCCCCGCTCCGGCAGCTCGATCAGGCTGTTGTCCTGGGTGGGCGGCACCGGAGACTCTGAGGCGTACAGGTCGGTGAGCAGCGCGGTGGTGACCTTCGCGCGGGGAAGGTCGAAGGCGATGGTTCCGTTCCGTACCCCCACGATGCGCGGGAACCAGGTCAGGGCGAGATCCACGGCGTGAAGGCTGGCCACGAGGGTCACGCCGCGCAGGGTCGCTTCTCGGTTCAGCTCGCCGATCACCCGGTCGGCAAGCTGGGGATCGAGGGCGGAGACGGGCTCGTCGGCAAGCATCAATTGCGGCCGCTGGTACAGCACACGGGCCACACCGACCCGTTGCAGCTGCCCTCCCGAGAGGCGGCCGCAGCGGTCGAACAAGCGGTCCGCCACGTCGAGCCGGGTGAGGGTTTCCCGCACCCCGGGGATGTCCAGCGGATAGAAGAGCGAAGCCACGCTCTTCCAGAGCGGCCAGACGCCAAGGCGCCCCGCCAGCACGGCCGTGACCACCCGTTGCCGGGGCGGGAGGGGCGGAGACTGGTGGATGAGGCCAATGCGCGCCCGCAGCCGGCGCACTGCCCCCCGCGAGAGACCCCAGGGGTCGGCGCCGTCCAGCTGCACGGCGCCGGAGGTTGGCCGGATGGCGGAAGCAATGACGCGAAGCAGGCTCGTCTTGCCGGCCCCGGAGGGACCAATGATGGCCACCCGCTCCCCGTGCTCGACGGTCAGGCTCAGCCCCGCGAGGGCGCGATGGTCGCCGGGTAGCGTGAGCGTCAGCCCGTCAACAAGGACTTTCACTGGTTCTGAGGGTCGGCGGGGAGGGCCGGGTCCGCCCGCTATTTGAGAAGCCCGGATGCGCGGGCCGCCTCTTCGATGCCCTTGTAGTTCTCGGCCTTGGTGGGGATGAAGCGGCTCGCGCGCTGGAGCTCCAGGATCTCCTTGTGGGCCGGATTGCTGGGATCAAGCTTTAAGAAGGCATCGGTAAGCTTCTTGACCAGGTTGGGGTCGAGGTCGCCGCGGACGGTCCAGTTGTAGTCGTAGTAGGGGGGGGTGGTCGCGAAGACCTTGACCTTGCTGAGATCGACCTTCTTCTGCTCGACCAGCCTGTCCCACACGGACCCGTTGAGCACGCCCGCTTGGACGCGGCCCGACTCCACCCAGGCCGCCGTCGCGTCGTGGGCCCCGGAGAAGGCAACCGTCTTGAAGTCCTTGTCCGGATCGATCTTCGCCTGAAGCAGGAAATAGCGGGGCATCAGGTGCCCGGATGTCGACGAGACGGAGCCGAACGCGAAGGTCTTGCCCTTGAGGTCGGCCAGGCTGTTGATGCCGCTGTCCTGGGCGGTGATGAAGCGGCTGATGAACTTCTCGTCCTGCTCCCGCTGAACGATGGGGATGGCGTTGCCGGTCTTGAGCCTCGCCTGGACGAAGGTGAAGCCGCCCAGCCAGGCCAGGTCGAGCTTCTTGGCCGCCAAACCCTCGACCACGGCTGCGTAGTCGGTCACGGGGAAAAACTCCACGGGAATGCCGATCTCGGCCTCGAGATACTTGCCGAGGGGCGCGAACTTGCGCAGGAGCTCGGTCGGCGCCTCGTCGGGAATGGCAGACACCCTGAGAGGATCGGCGGCGGAGGCGGCCAAGGGCCACAGGAGAAGAGTCGCCAGTAGGGCTCGCAGACAGTGCATGGTCCCTCCCGCAAGGGGATGCCCAGATGGGCTCGTTTGCGTCGGTCCGGGCAAGCCTACCTGATCAGAGTCGAGCACACCAGCAAGCCCTGGGGATTCCACCACCGTACGCGCACGGTTGCAGCGACAATCCCGGAGCCGAGGCCCGGCCGGCCCGGTCCTCATGGGCGCGGTTCCATCATGGATCTGCGGCTGGGGCCGCCACAAGAGGCCGGAGAGGGGCCGTCTCCGGGTCCCCATCCGAGCGCTTCACCGATCGCGCCCCTCGCCGGCGTCGCTCCTGTTCCTAGGGCCCGGCCCGCGCGGGGGTCGAGAACTCGTCGCGGGGGAAGAGATCGAAGTTGAGGCCGCGCCGGGAGGCGGGGTTGGACCGAGCCGGGCGGGCCTGCGCGAGACGGTCCAGGATGCCCTCCGCCACCGCGGTCCCGAAATAGGCGAGCACCTCCGGGGCGTGCAGCCGTTCGGTCCAGGCGGGGAGGTCGATGGGCAGGGGGTCGTTGCCGCCCACCATCACGTTCCCGAGGTCGAGCACGTAGGGGAGGGCGGCCGCGAAGGTCAGCAGGGCCCGGCGCGAGGGCGCCTGGGTGCAGACCACGCCCCCCGGCTTCAGGCGGCGCGCGCATAGGGTGAAGAACTCCACAGAGTAGAGGTTGCCGCTCATGGCGCTGGTGCGGTAGAGGGCATCGACCTGGATGAGGTCGTAGCGGGTGTCCGCGCGCTGGAGGGCGTGGCGGCCGTCCGCGGCTTCGATCCGCACGCGCCCGTCGCGCAGGAAGGACTTGAGCTCGGGGACATCGGCGGCCCCCACTACCCCCGCCAGCAGCTGCGGCTGGGAAGCGAAGATCTCGAACACGCGCACGGAGCGGGTCTCCCGGCGGCAAGCGGCAGCCCAGGCCGTCTCCCCGGAGCCCAGGCCGATGACGGCCACCTCGCGGGGGGCGGGATGGATCAGGGCGGGGATGGCGCCCAGGAGGGTGTGGATGCCCTCGAAGGGGACCCAGCTGTGGGGCAGCCCGTTCACGCTCACCCGCCAGTAGCCGGGCCGCTCGGGGGTGATCGCGCCCACCGCGGTCGCGTCTTCGGCGATGAAGGCGGCCTCTCCGGACGCGGTCACACCGTGAAGCCGGCCCCAGAGCGCGCCCTGGCCGGGCAGGAGGACGAGAAGGAGCACGAGACAGCAGGCCCGGAGCAAGGGGCCCCGTCCCCATCCGTAATGGCGGGCCTCCACGGCGACGAAGGCGAGGCCAATGAGCATCAGGAGCCGCAGGGACCCGGTGGTGCCCACGGCACCCAGGCCGACCAGGCCCACGAGGAGGCTGCCCGCCACGCAGCCCGCGATGTTGGCCGCCTGCAGCACGCCCACCCTCCGGCCGCTCAGGCGCGGGTCGTCCTGGACGGCTCGCTGCAGGGCCGTGAACGAGAGGCCCATGAGAAAGGTGGGCGGGCCGTAGAGGACGAGAGGCAGGAGGAGGTAGAGCCGGGCCAGGGCGGCCCAGTTCCAGTCCACCCCGAGCTGGAAGAAGGTGCTCCGCACCCAGTAGGCGAAGAACCAGCGGTAGCCGGGCGCTCCCGGCGGCGCGGCCGCCAGGAGCACGACCGCGGCCCCGGCGTAAATCAGGAGCAGGCACTGGATGTTCAGGAAGCTCTTCAGCGGCCGCGCGAAGCGGTGGGCGAGCCGGGCCCCGACAAGGCTGCCCGCGCCGAGGCCGAGCAGATAAATGCTGAGCACGGTGCCGAAGGTGAAGGCCGTGCTCTTCACCGCCACGTCGACGAGACGGAACCATAGGATCTCCAAGGAGAGGGCGCAGAACCCGCTGAGGGCGTAGAGCGACATCCATAGCCGCAGGGGTCGGCCGCCGGGCGCCTCGGGAGAGCCATCGCGGCCGGGGGCGGGCTCGGGGGGAGGGGGAGCCTGCCCCGCTCCCGCAAGCAGAGCCGCCCCCCCGGCCAGGAGGTTCGCGCCGACGCCGGCCAGGATCGCGCCCTCCATCCCCCAGAACCGGATGAGGACCCAGGGTGCGGCGAGGGCCCCCACGCTCGCCCCGAAGACGTTGATGCCGTAGAGCGTCGCGATCGTCTCCGGAGCCTCTGACGCGTCCCGGACCATGGCCCGCACCAGGAAGGGCAGGGACATGCCCATGAGCCCGGTGGGGAGGAGCAGGGAGAAGAAGTGGGCGAGCCCCATCCGCGCCGTCGACTGATAAAGCCAGGCGGCGTGGTCGTAGAGCCAGTCGTGGTAGAAGCGGACGCTCACGGCCGCGAAGATCCCGACCCCTAGTTCCAGGGCGGCGAAAAGGCGCAGGGCGCGGCGGGGATCGACGCGGGCGCTCAGGAGGCCCCCGACGTGGCTGCCGAGGCCGAGGCCGGCCATGAACGCGGCCACGATCAGCGCCACCGAGAAGATGCCGAGGCCGCTGT
>DATMQU010000732.1:0-12313 GCA_035566715.1 Vicinamibacteria bacterium | reverse complement strand
GTGCTCGGGAACGCCCCACTCGCGATCGTGGTAGGCGAGGTAGAGGGCATCGGTCCCGGCCCAGGGGCAGCGGCGGCGGGCTCTCACCGGCCGCTACGGGGAGTGACGGCGGCGGTGGCCGGCGACGGCGTCAGACCGCGGGCCATGCCGTAGGCCCGGAGGCCGGCGGCCAGGATCCGCACGCACGCCTCGAGATCGTTCTTCTTGAGAACGTAGGCGATCCGAACCTCGTCCCGACCCAGGCCGGGGGTGGCATAGAAGCCGGGGGCGGGGGCGACCATCACCGTGGCTCCGTCCTCTTGGAAATCCGTCAGCATCCAGGCCGCGAAGTCTTCGCTGTCGCGGATGGGGAGACGGGCCACGAAGTAGAAAGCCCCCTCCGGCTTGCGCAGGAAGACCCCCGGAATCGCGGAGAGGCCGCGGTAGAGAAGATCGCGGCGGCCCTGGTATTCCGCGGCTACTTCCCGCGAATATTCGGGGCCCAGCTCTTCCGCCCCCACCGCCACGAGCTGGGCCAGGCCGGGCGCGGAGAGACGTCCCTGCGCCATCCGCACGCAGGCCTGGTGGACGTCGCGGTTGCGGGTGGCCAGCGCGCCCAAGCGGATGCCGCAGGCACTGTACCGCTTGGAGAGGCTGTCGACCACGATCACCTGCTCCGCGAAACCGGGCAGCATGAGGGCGCTGAAGGGCCGCCGGCCGTCGTAGACGAACTCGCGGTACACCTCGTCCACGACCAGGAAGAGGCCGTGATCTCGGCAGAACTCGGCCAGGGTCTCCATCTCCTCGGTGGTGTACACCGTGCCCGTGGGGTTGTTGGGGTTGCAGAGGATGACGAGGCGGGTGGCGGGGGTTAGGGCCTGCTCCCAGGCCGGGCGCGCGGGCAGGTGGAAGCCGTCCTCGCTCCTGCTCGTGAGGGGCCGGAGGCGAACCCCGGCCATGGTCGCGAAGGCGGCATAGTTGGTGTAGAACGGCTCCACGAGCAGAGCCTCGTCGTTCTGGTTCGCGCAGGCCACGAGGGCGAAGAGGATGGCCTCGCTGCCCCCGGTGGTGGCGACCAGCTCCCCTTCGCCGAGCTCAACGCCCAGACGGCGGTAGTACGCCTGCAGCGAGGCCAGATACTCGGGCGTTCCCGCGGATGGCGTGTAGGCGAGCACCCGGGGGACGCGTTCCAGGCGCTCACGCATGGGCGCGGGCGTCTCCAAATCGGGCTGGCCGATGTTCAAGTGGTAGACGCGGACGCCGCGGCGCTTGGCCTCCTCGGCCAACGGCATCAGCTTGCGGATGGGGGAGGCCGGCATCTGCCGACCCCGGTCCGAGATGCGCAGAGTCGTCATGCGGTGCCTCCCCGCGGTCGCATCCAACCCCCCGACCGCCGGTCGCCGGGCCTAGGCCACGCGCTTCCCGAAAATGGATGATACCACGCGCGCTCTGGCGCCCCCGGTCGGGGGTGGCCCTCGCCTGAGCCCGCTCCCGCGCGGGGGGACATCCGGCAGACCGGCGCGGGAGCCCTCCCTCGTTCAGGCGGCCCCGACCCCTTGGGGGCGGGAGCGGATCAGAAGCCCCGCGTCTCGCCCACCCTGAGCACGAAGGCGCGCTCGCCCACCTCACGGCGCGCGGCCTCGGCCAAGAACCGACGGGGCGGCTCATCCAGGGGCTCGTCGGCGAGGTCGAAGGTGCCGAAGTGCATGCCCAGGACGCGCTCCGCCCGGACGTCGAGCGCCGCTTGCAGGCCCTCCTCGGGCGTAGCGTGGACCGGGCCCATGATCTCGCGGGGGGAGTAGGCGCCGATGGGGACAGCGGCCAAGTGGAACGGGCCCAGGCGACGGCCGATCTCCGCGAAACCCGGGAAATAGGCGGTGTCCCCGGCGAAATAGAAGCGGCGGGTGGGGCCGGCCACCACAAAGCCCGCCCAGAGGCGGCGGTTGCGGTCGGTCAGCGTGCGGCCCGAGAAGTGCTGCGCGGGCACGCAGGTGACGCGCAAGGCGCCGATCACGACCGAGTCCCACCAGCCCAGCTCCACCGCCTCTCCCCCCACCCGCGCCACGAGCTCGGCCACCCCCCGGGGCACGATGAAGCGGAGACCGCGCGCGGCGAGGGCCCTGATGGAGGGCAAGTCGGTATGGTCGTAATGGTCGTGGGAGAGCAGGGCAAACTCCAGCGGGGGCAGCTCGGCGAGGGGCACGCCCGGCGGCACCAGCCGCCGCGGCCCCGCGAAGGAGAGGGGGCTCGCGCGCTCCGAGAAGACGGGGTCGGTGAGAAAGCCCGCGCCGTCCATGCGAACGAGCAGGGTGGCGTGCCCGATCCAGGTCACGCCCGGGTTGCGGAGGAGGGCCTCGCGGTCGAAGGGGACGGCGGGGGCCGCGCCCGGCCGGGGGAAGAGGGTGGCCCGGAACCGGCGCCAGAGGAAGGGCAAGCCGATGGCCGTCGGCGCCACTGGCCCTACCGCCTTCATGGAACGGGGGCCGGATCGATCTTGAGCTCGACCGTGGTCCCCAGCTTCAGGGGGGTGGGCTCCGAGAACGCCACCTTCACGGCCAGGATCCGGGTGTCGGTGGGGCGGCTCGGGTCTTGGGGCTTGAGCCGACGGAGGGTCACGGAGTCGGGGACCTCCTCGACGCGCCCCCGCCAGGCCCGGCCCGGAAAGCCCTCGGCGCTGATGATCACGGGCGCCCCGATGGCAACCACTCCCGCGTCCGCCTCGTGGGCCTCGCCCTCGATGCGGAGCCGGCTCAAGTCCGCGATCGTGAAGGCGGCGTCGCCCGCCTCCACGGTTTGGCCCGCGTCCACCCTGCGCAGGGTGACGGTGCCGGAGATGGGGGCCAGGATCCGCGACTTGCGGAGCTGGGCCTCGTAGCGGGCCACGGTGGCCCCCGCCGTCTCCCGCCGCGCCAGGGCGATCTCCAGGTCCCGCGTGGCTTGGTCCAAGTCGTGCACGGCCACGATCTTGTCCTGGAAAAGCTGGCGGCGCCGTTCGCGGGCAAGGTCGGCCAGACGGGCTTCCGCCTCCATCTCCGCAACGTGGGCCCGCGCCTCGGCGAGCGAGGCCCTGAGCTCCTCCGACTCGATCTCGGCGAGCAGGTCGCCGCGGTGGACGCTCTGGCCCTCCTGAACGACGACCCGCACGAGGCGGCCCGCTCGCTCGGCCCCCACCTTGACCTCGGCCCCCGGGTAGGCCACGACCCGACCCTCGGCCGCCACCACGCGTGCGAGGGGGGGGGCGCTCGCCGCGGCGGGCATGGCGGGGGCTGCGCCCCGCGCCTGCCACCCCGCGGTCACGAGCAGCGCCGCGCCCACGAGTCCACTCCCGGCCAGCATTCTCATTCTCATGACTCCGATCTCCCCGCCCCCGCACCTCGAGCCCGGCCCGCCGACGCCACCGTCACGCCGCCAGCCGCCCGTCCCGAATCCCCACCACGCGATCCGCCACCGCGCGCACCGTGGGGTCGTGGGTGACCACCAAAAGCCCCCTCGACTCCGTCTTCGCGAGGTCCCGGAACAGCTCCAGTACCTGCATGCCCACCGCGGTGTCCAGGTTGGCGGTGGGCTCGTCGGCCAGGATGACCCGGGGCGATCCGGCCAGGGCCCGCGCGATCGCCACCCGCTGCTTCTGCCCGCCCGAGAGATCGCGGGGAAGGAAGTGCAGCCGGTCGCGCAGGCCCACCCGCTCCAGAACCCGCCGTGCCTCGGCCTGAGCCGCTCCGCCCCGGACGCCCTTGACGTTGAGCGAGTACTCCACGTTCTCCAGGGCGGTCAGGGCCGGGAAGAGGTTGTACTGCTGGAAGACGAAGCCGATGGAGCGGCGCCGCAAATCGCGCAACTGGTCGGGCCGCTGGGGGTCCACGGTCCGTCCCCCCACCGTCACCCGGCCCGAGGTCGCGGTGAGGATGCACCCCATGATCGAGAGCAGAGTGGTCTTGCCGGAGCCGGACGGTCCTTCCAGGGCCACCACCTCGCCCGCCGCCACTTCCAGGGAGACTCCCCGCAGCACCTCCACCCTCTGGGCCCCCTCTTCGAAGACCTTGATCACGTCCTGCGCGGCCAGCACCGTGTCGTTCATGGGACCTCGCAACGCCTCAAGCGCGGAAGACGAGAGCGGGATCGATGGTAGCGACCCGCCGGAAGGAGAGCATGGCTGCCCCCAGGCACATGAGCACGGTGCCCGCGAAAACGGCAAGGGCGAATCGAGGTGAGACCATGACGTTGAGGTAGAGCTTGGCCAGGAGGGGGCGCATGGCCAGCGACATCGCCCCTCCCAGGACGAATCCCACCACCGCCGCGATCACGGCCTGCTCCCCCAGGATTCGGTAGATGTCCCAGTTCGAGCCGCCGATCGCCTTCACGGTCCCGAACTCCTTCACGTGTTCCACGGCGGAGGTGTAGAGAGTCTGGGCAACGATGACGATACCGACCAGCACTCCCAGGAAGACGGTGATGCCCATGTTCATGCCTAACCCAGTCGAGACCACCCAGTAGGCCCGCGAGCGCGCCGCCCAGGCGGCCTTCGTGTAGACGTCGTTGAAGGGCAGCCGCCTTCGGATCTCCGTCGCCACCGCCTCCGCGTCGGCCCCCGGCTCCAAGGCAACCAGGACGTAGTGGGTCTTGCCCTGCACGGTCTGGAGCAGCTCCTGGGCATTCTTGAAGTCCATGAAGACGATGGGAGCGGTCGTGAAGGAGGCGGCCCCGGAGGTGGTGCCGATAATCTTGAAGCGCTTGCCCAGGATCTCCCGGTAGTCGCCCACCGCGAAGGGTCCGAACCGCCGGCTGGCCGAACGGTCCATCAATATGTAGGCACCCCGCTTCAGGTCCCGCACGTCGCCCTCGTTGACCTCCCAAGGGAGGTTCCACCCCTCGAAGTCGCTCATGGCGTATACGAGGGCACCTTCCTCCGCCCCGTTCGGGAGCTGGATATTCATGAACTGGATGAGCAGGTTCTCCGCTCTCGCTACCCCGGGAACGCCGCGCGCGCGCAGCACGGCCGTCTCGGGGAAGGTGTGGGCGAAGTCAACGTTGGGGGTGTTGTGGGAGGTGATCCAAACTTCGGCGCTCGCGTGCTCGATGGTCACCGTGGCCTTGTCGAGCAGGCCCATGAACAAGCCCACTTGCACCAGCACCAGGGTCACCGCGAAGGCCACGCCCGCCACCGTGATCACGAAGCGGAGCCGATCGTGAAAGAGGTTCTTGCGGGCGAGGGAGACCATGGCCTTCAGTCTCGGGGGGGCCGGGCGACCATGCCCCGGATCCCGTTCTCGATCACGCGCTCGACGAGATCGGGAGCCGCCGCGCCCTCTGGCCAATGCTGCGGCTGGAGGGTGATCAGCAGCGCCACCGCTCCATGGAGGCTCGCCCAGAGCACTTGGGCCAGGGCCTGGGGGTCACCCGGCCGGAACTTGCCGGTGGCGATGGCCTTCTCGACCGCGGTGCGGAACAGGCTAAAGGACTGCACGCCCGAAGCGCTTGCCTGGGGGACCCGCTCGAACTTGGCGGGAGTCATGAACATGAACCGGTAGTGATTCGGGTTCTGCAGGCCAAAAGTCGCGTAGGCGCGCCCCAGCTGACGGACCCGCTCCACGGGATCCGCGGGGGGGGGCTGCCCCTCGAAGAGGGCCAGGAGCTTGCTGAAGTCCTCCTCGCAAAGGGCGCTCACGAGGTCGTCCTTGTCCTCGAAGTGGTGGTAGATGGTGGTGGGGGAGTACTCGATGGCTTCCGCGACCCTCCGCATGGTGACGCGGTCGTAGCCCTCGCTTGCGAAGAGTTCTTGGGCGGCGTCCAGGATTTTCCGCCGCACCTCCTCCCGCTCCCGCTCGCGCCTCTCAACGATGCCCATCTCTCACTCCTGCCGAGTTATCGCCGATTCTGAAGTGAACAACGTTAAGTATAAGAGGAATGTTCCACGGAGACAAGGGAACCTCTACAAATAGATTGTTTTCAAGGGATTAGTGTTACAGAATCGGCGGCGATTTTGCCGGAGTTGGCCAGCAACCCAGCGGGGGCATTTGTGGGGATGAAAGCAGGGCTTGAAATCTGGGGAGTTGGGGTCCTCGCGGCGCTGACGGGTGCCGGAACCCTTGGAACACCGACCGCCGCGGATCAGCCCCCGCGGCCGGGCCACGAGGGCGGGGGCACGGTTCTCCTGCCCAACGGCTGGAAGATCGCTCCCGCCGGGCGGCACCTCCCCCTCGGCGACCTTCCGATGGAGATGGTGGAGTCGAGCGACGGCCGGTACCTCGTCGTGACCAACGACGGATACTCGAAGCCGATCCTGAGCGTGGTGGACCTCAAGCGGCTCCAGGTGACGCAGCGGCTGGCCATCCCGAACGCGTGGCTCGGCCTGGCCTGGCACCCGGACGGCCAGAGACTCTACGCGTCCGGGGGCGGGGACGGCACGATCCTGGAGCTCCTCTTTTCGAGGGGCACCCTCCGGCTGGGCCGGACCATTGCCCTTCCCAAGCGCGACAAGGAGAGCTTCGTGGGTGGTCTGGCCGCGAGCCCGGACGGAAGCCGGATCTTCGCCCTCCAGGTCTTGGGCGACACCCTGAGCGAAGTGGACCTGAAGCAGGGCGCGGTGAAGCGAACCGTGGGCCTTCCCGCCGAGCCTTACACGGCACTCCTCTCCCGCGACGGCCGGACGCTCTTTGTCTCGCTCTGGGGGGGGGCGAGGGTCCTGCTTCTCGATCCCGCGACCCTCGCCACCCGCGGGGAGATCCCGGTGGGCGAGCATCCGAGCGCGATGGCCCTCTCTCCGGACGGCACGCGCCTCTTCGTGGCCTGCGCCAACACGAACGCGGTCTGGGTGCTGGACCTGGCGGCCAACAAGGCCCAGGAGCAGATATCCGTCGCCCTCTACCCCCAAGCCCCTCCGGGGAGCACGCCGAACGGCCTGGGGTTGTCGCCGGATGGAAAGACCCTGCTCGTGGCCAACGCGGACAACAACGCGCTCGCGGTGGTGGACGTCTCCCGGCCGGGAGAGAGCGAGGTGCGGGGCTTCATCCCCACCGGCTGGTATCCCACCGCCGCCCGCTTCAGCGCAGACGGGAGCCGGGTCTTGGTCCTGAGCGGCAAGGGCCTGACCTCGATGGCCAACCCCCACGGCCCCCACGACCCTTTCTATATCGGGCAGATTCTGCAGGGGACCCTGTCCATCCTGCCCACGCCCGACCCCGCTGCCCTGGCCGCCCTCACCAAGACCGTCTACTCCCTCACCCCCTACACGGACACCACGCGCCTCGCGCCCTCCCAGGCCCCCGAGCACTCTCCGATCCCCCGCCGGGTGGGGGAGGCCTCGCCCATCAAGCACGTCTTCTACCTCATCCGGGAGAACCGAAGCTACGACCAGATCCTCGGCGACCTAGGCGTGGGTAACGGTGACCCCAACATCTGCTTGTTCGGGGAGGAGGTGACGCCCAACGCCCACGCCCTGGCCCGCGAGTTCGTGCTCCTCGACAACTTCTACGTGGACGCCGAGGTGAGCGCGGATGGCCACGCCTTCTCGATGGGGGCCTACGCCACCGACTTCATCGAGAAGACCTGGCCCATGAACTACGCCCACCGGGGCGGTGCCTACCTGACGGAGGGAGGCAGGGGGCTACGCAACGCCTACGGCAATGTCGCCGCCCCCCCCCGGGGTTACCTCTGGGACGCGGCCCGGCGGGCGGGGGTGAGCGTCCGCAGCTACGGCGAGTTCGCGCACCGGGGAGACGAATCGGAGGTCGACTCCGGCAAGGGCCCGGTCGAAGCCACCGTGCCCGGCTTGGCCGGCCTCGTGAGCCCCGACTATCCCCCCTGGGATCTGAAGATCCCGGACAACCGACGCGTGGACGTGTGGCTCCAGGAGCTCCACCGCTTCGAGAAGGAGGGCGGCCTGCCCCAGCTGTCCATCATTCGCCTGGGCAACGACCACACCGCGGGCACCAAGCCGGGATCCCCCACCCCCCGGGCCATGATTGCGGAGAACGACCTGGCCCTGGGCCGGCTGGTGGAAGCCATCTCGGAGAGCCGCTTCTGGAAGGAGTCCGCGGTGTTCGTGATCGAGGACGACGCCCAGAACGGGCCGGACCACGTGGACGCCCACCGCTCGGTGGCCCTTCTGGCCAGCCCCTACGCCCGGCGTCGCGCCCTGGACAGCACGCTTTACACCACCTCGGGGATGCTGCGCACGATCGAGCTGATCCTGGGCCTGGAGCCCCTGAGCCAGTATGATGCCTCCGCCACCCCTTGGTACGCGGCCTTCGCGGAGTCGCCCGACCTCAAGTCCTTCGCCCACCGGCCCCCCCGCATCTCCATCGAGGAGCTGAACGAGGCCTCCGCCTACGGCGCCGCCGCCTCTTCGGCCATGGACCTCGAGGACGCGGACCGGATCGACATGCGCGAGATGAACGAAATCCTCTGGAAGTCGGTGCGGGGCGCGGGTTCCCCCATGCCTCCCCCCGTGCGGGCGGCGTTCGTGCGCCCGGCGCGTCAGTTGCTCGCGCCCGCGGCGCCAGACTAGACTCACCAGGGGGAGGACGATGAGCACCGCGCCCGCCGATCCGCTCCTGGATTCGTTGATCAGCGACTTTGGCGGCAATTACGTCTTCGCCCTCGACGTGCTGGAGCAATACCGGCACGACCGCCACTCCGTAGACCCGAGCTGGCGGGACTACTTCGACAAGGCCCTGGGCGTGCCGGAAGGGGAGCCCGCTTCCGTCACCGTCATCGTCCCCCCGGCGGCCCCGGAGCGCTCCTCTCTCGTCCGCCGCCCGGGGGCGGCCCTGGCGGGGGGGGCGCGGTCGAAGGCGGTAGCCATCCCCGCCATCCTGCCCGGCGACATCGCCCAGCCCATCCGGGGGGGCGCGGTCCGCCTCGTGGAGAACATGGAGGCCAGCCTCCAGGTCCCCACCGCGACCTCCATCCGGACCATCCCCGTCCGGACCCTGGAAGAGAATCGACGCATCCTCAACAAGCAGCGCGAGGCCGCGGGGGCGGGCAAGGTCAGCTTCACCCACCTGGTGGCCTGGGCCATCCTGCGGGCCCTCGACGCCTTCCCCCGCCTGAACGACGCCTACGCGGAACTCGAAGGCCAGCCCCACCGCATCCAGCGCGACGCCGTGCGCCTAGGCATCGCGGTGGACGTGCTGCGCAAGGACGGCACGCGCACGCTCCTCGTTCCCAACCTCAAGGACGCGGGGCGAATGGATTTTGCCGCCTTCCTCAAGGCCTTTGATGACCTGGTGGCCCGGGCCCGCCAGGGAACCATATCCCCCGACGACTTCATCGGCACCACCCTCTCCCTCACCAACCCCGGCACGGTGGGGACGACCTCGTCCGCGCCCCGCCTCATGCCCGGCCAGGGAGTGATCATCGCCACCGGCGCTCTCGACTACCCGGCCGAGTACCGCTCCATGGCTCCCCGCACGCTCTCTTTGCTCGGGATCAGCAAGGTCATGACCCTGACCTCGACCTACGATCACCGGATCATACAGGGGGCAGAATCGGGGCTCTTCCTCTCCCGCATGGAGGAGCTCCTCAAGGGCGGCGACGGCTTCTACGAGCGCATCTTCGAGGACCTGGGGGTGCCCCACCGGCCGATGCACTGGGAGATCGACACTGCCCCCGGTCTAGGCGGACCGGCGGGCAGCCGGGAGGAGGTGGAGAAGCAGGCCAAGGTCCTGCAGCTCATCCACAACTATCGTGTGCGCGGGCACCTCGTCGCCGATCTCGACCCGCTCGACTCCAAGCGGGCTCCCCACAAGGACCTCGATCCCGCCACTTACGGCCTCACCCTCTGGGACCTCGACCGCGAGTTCATCACCAACGGGCTCAGCGGCCAGGACAAAGCCACCCTGCGCGAAATCCTGGAGGTCCTGCGGGACACCTACTGCGGGACGATCGGCGTGGAGTACATGTACATCGCCGACCCCGAGCGCAAGGAGTGGCTCCAGCAGCGGATGGAATCCACCCGCAACTACCCTGCCTTGGACGCGGGGAGCAAACGGCGCGTGCTCGAGAAGCTGGTGGAGGCGGAGAGTTTCGAGCGCTTTCTGCACGCGAAGTACATCGGGCACAAGCGCTTCTCGCTGGAAGGGGGGGAGGCGCTCATTCCGCTCCTGGACCGCATCTTGAACGACGCCGCCCAGCAGGGGGTGCGCGAGGTCGTGATCGGCATGTCCCACCGGGGGCGCCTCAACGTCCTCGCCAACACGGTTGGCAAGCCGCTGGCTCAGATCTTCGCGGAGTTCGAGGGCAACGTGGATCCGGACTCCACCCAGGGCTCGGGGGACGTCAAGTACCACCTGGGCGCCACCGGGCAGCATCGCGCGGACACCGGGGAGACCCTGACCCTGACCGTGGCCCCAAACCCCAGCCACCTGGAGTGGGTGAACCCGGTCGTGGAGGGGATGGTGCGCGCCAAGCAGGATGCGCTGGGGGACGGCCAGGGATCGCAGGTCATTCCCATCCTGCTGCACGGCGACGCCGCCTTCGCCGGACAAGGGATCGTGGCCGAGACCCTCAACCTGGGCGGCCTGCACGGGTACCGCACGGGGGGCACCATCCACGTGGTGGTCAACAACCAGATAGGCTTCACCACCCTCCCCGAGGACGCCCGCTCTTCCACTTACTGCACGGACGTGGCCAAGATGGTCCACGCCCCCGCCTTTCACGTGAACGGGGACGACCCGGAGGCGGTGGTGTACGTGGCGGGTCTGGCCCTGGAGTACCGACAGCGCTTCAAGAAGGACGTGGTCATCGATCTCGTGGGGTACCGTCGCTGGGGTCACAACGAGGGGGACGAGCCCAGCTACACCCAGCCCTTGATGTACGCCCGCATCAAGAGCCACCCCTCGGTCGCGCAGCTCTATGCCGAGCAGATGGTCCGTTCGGGGCTCGTCACGCGCGACGAACTGGACGCCCTCTGGGAGGACAAGAAAGCCCAGATGCAGCGGGAGGGGGAGAGCGGGCCCCTGGCCCGGATCGCCAAGCGGCCGGAAGTGGAACCGCCCCTCGTGGATGCGGGGGCCATGTGGGCGCGGCTGCGGGCCGCCCTCAAGGTCCTGGGCTCGGTGCCCGAAGGCTTCGAGGTCCACCCCAAGCTCATCCCCCACATCCGGAAGCGGGCGGAGCTGGCGGAGGGTCGGGGGCACGTGGACTGGGCGACGGCGGAGGCCCTGGCCTTCGGCACCCTGCTCCTGGAAGGGATCTCCATACGGCTGTCCGGCCAGGACTCGGGCCGGGGCACGTTCAGCCAGCGCCACGCCATCCTCTATGACGTGCGCGACGGCCGGGAGTACGTCGCCCTGAACGCGCTCGCCCCCGCGGGCGCGCGTTTCGAGGTTTACGACAGCCTCCTCTCCGAGGCCGCGGTCATGGGCTTCGAGTTCGGCTATTCGGTGGCCGAGCACCACGCCCTCGTCATGTGGGAAGCCCAGTTCGGCGATTTCATGAACGGGGCCCAGGTCATCATCGACCAGTTCCTGGCCGGTTCCGAGACCAAGTGGGGGCAGCCCACCGGCCTCACCCTGCTCCTGCCCCACGGGTACGAGGGCCAGGGGCCCGAGCACTCGAGCGCCCGGGTTGAGCGCTTCCTGACCCTCTGCGCTGAGGACAACATGAGGGTCTGCTATCCCTCGACGCCCGCCTCCTACTTCCACCTGCTCCGCCGGCAGGGGCGCGACCCGGTGGAGAAGCCGCTCGTGGTCATGACCCCCAAGAGCCTGCTGCGCCACCCGCGCTGCATCTCCGAGCTTACCGACTTGGCCGGAGGCGGCTTCGTGCCCGTCCTCGAGGACGAAGCCGCCGACCCCGCCCGCGTCCGCCGCGTGATCCTGACCAGCGGCAAGCTTTACTACGACTTGCTCAAGGCGCGCGAGGAGCGAAGGGCAGACCACGTGGCGCTTCTGCGACAGGAGCAGCTCTACCCCTTCCCGGCCCGGGAGCTCGTGCGGGCCCTCGGGCGCTACTCGCTCTCCACGGACCTGGTCTGGGCGCAGGAGGAGCCCCGCAACATGGGGGCCTGGCGCTTCGTGCGCGAGTGGTTCCTGGATGGCGAGGTCGCCGACCCCGGCCGGCGCGTGCCGCGCTACGTGGGCCGGGTGGCCAGCGCCAGCCCCGCCCCCGGCTCGCACAAGGTCCACTTGCAGGAGCAGGAGGCGATCGTGGCCCAGGCCCTCGGGGACTGATGGGCGCGCGGAATAGCCGGGCGGGAGCCGCGCCTCGCTCTGCGGTATAATCTCCATTTGTCGGCTCTTCCCGGGGGTCGCGAGGCGGCTCCCAAACGATGAGGTAAGGGTTAGCCAATGGCTACAATCGAAGCCCCTCCCCGAAGACGCGAGGTCCGGGA
>DATMQU010000731.1:0-3610 GCA_035566715.1 Vicinamibacteria bacterium | reverse complement strand
ATAGCGGCCTCGATCACTTCCTCCCGGTAGGAGATACCCAGGTAGTTGTAGGAGGCCATGTTGATGAGTTCGTGGACTTGGCCGGTCTTCCGGCTCCGCACCGTGACGCGCGTGGAAGGCGCGGTGGACAAGGGCTCCGAGTACAGGTAGTAGCCGTTGGGGAGGGCTTCCTGGTACCAGTCGTTGAAGGGGGCGAGCAGGTTCAGGGGGTCGTCGCCGGCCCCGTAGTAGAAATTGCTGTAGTCGTAGTCCGTGAACGCCGTCTTGCCGGCTTCCTTCTTCGGGGCCGCCTCCATAAGTAGTCCTCTCTCGTCTGAAGTGCGCTCGAGACCCCCGAGCGCCGGTCGGTCTGCCACGAAGTGACCCGATATTCTACCAGCGGAACCGGCCCCAGGGAAGCCCCCCGGGCAAGAAAGCCGTGCCCTCAGGAGGGGCGACCGGAGCGCGGCCGGTAGAGCTCGGCCGCCACCCCGCGCACGATCGACCTCGGGACGAAGCGTTGCACACCGGCCAGCAGGCGGTTGGTGAGGCCGGCCACGACCCGCAGGCGTCCCCGCTCCAGCGCGCGCAGCGAGCAGGCCACCACGTCCTCCGCGGACATGGCCGGCATCCGGTTGATGAGCAGGCCGGACCCCGTCTCCGCCACTTCCAGGAACTCGGTGGCGGTGAGGCCCGGGCAGAGGGCCTGCACCCTGACCCCCGTTCCCGCCAGTTCGGAGGCCAGGCCCTCCGTGAAGGAGAGCACGAAGGCCTTGGTAGCCGCGTAGACGGTCAGGAAGGGCACGGGCTGGAAGGCGGCATTCGAAGCCACATTGATGACCCGCCCCCGGCCGCGCGCGACCATGCCGGGCAGGAAGGCGTGGGTCAGGGCGACCAATGCGCGCACGTTCAGGTCGATCATGCCGAGGACGGTCTCCCGGCGCTCCTCGTGGAAGCGGGAGGTGTGGCCCGCTCCCGCGTTGTTGACCAAGAGGTCGACCGTGAACCCGCGGGCGTGGATCTCCTCCGCCAGCCGGTCGATCGCGCCCGGTTCGGTTAGGTCCGCGGCCAGGACGGCCGCGGTGTCTTCTCCACCCAGCTCGCGGGAGAGTTCCTGGAGCCGATCGCGCCGTCGGGCGACGAGGACGAGCCTCTCTCCCTTCGCCTTTAGGGCGCGCGCGAAGGCCACGCCGATCCCGCTCGAGGCCCCTGTGACGAGGGCCCGGAAGCCGGCGTCGGGGCCGTCCGGCCTGCTCAACCGGCGAGGGCTCCGTCGCCGGGCGTGGCGGCGGGTGCGGGGGTGACGGCGGGCGGCACCACGGGCAGGGCCACCTCCCGCTGGCGCGATCGCCAGCGGTCCAGGAAGGCCACCTGCTGCACGCAATTCACGGTGCAATAGGGGGCGCAGGGCTTGCGGGTGTCGAACTCGAGGCGGAGGCGTTCACGGGTGTAGGCCTCGAGGGGGATGCCCGGGGTGCCCCTCTGTTGCGAGCAGTAGGAGACGGTGCCCGCCTCGTCGACATACAGGTAGCGCGACCCCGCCCGGCAGCTCCAGTCGTTGGGAAGCCCCCGCGCCAGCTTGTCCTGGAAGGAGGCGTTGAAGCGGACCGGGCTCCAGCGGGAGGCCATCTTGCGGAGCTGGCGGTACACCTCCATCTCGCGTTCCCCCAGGGGCCGGAGCTGGCCGGCGCCGTCGTGCACGATGCCCAGGGAGTTGGCGAAGCCCAGCTCCTGGGCGCGCCGCGCCACGGCCAGGGCATCTTCAGGGTTGCGGATGCGGCTCCCGATCACGGAGTTGATCGCTACCGTGAACCGGGCGTAGGCGGATAGCCACTGGAGCTTGGGCTCCAGGAGCCGCAGGCTCTTCTTCGAGACCTCGTCCGGCTCCACGTTGTCGACGCTGATCTGCAGGTGGTCGAGCCCCGCGCGATTCAGCCGCTCGATGCGTTCCCGGGAGAGGTAATAGCCGTTGGTGATGAGGGTTGCGATCATGCCCCGCTTGCGGATGTGGGCGACGATGGCCTCGAGTTCGGGGTGCATCAACGGCTCGCCGCCGCTGATCGTGATGGTGCCCGTACCCAGGTTGGCCAGAAGATCGACCCTTCGCAGCATGACCTCGAGCGGCACCGGGGAGGAGACGGCGTCGTACTCGTTGCAATACGAGCAGGACAGATTGCAACGCCGCATGGGGATGATGTGGGCCAGGAGTGGGCGATCCCGATCGATGAGACCCAGGAAGAGCTTGGCGGCCATGCGGGCGGTCTGGTGGAGTCGCATCTTAAGTCGCATGTCGGGGCAGCCTCGCGCTTGAGCCCGGGGATAATACCAGAAGTTGCAAGGGCCGTGACCCGCTGTCCAAGGAAGGCAAGGCTCGGCGATCGGCCCCGCGCCGCCCCGGGCGTCGGGCCACCGGGGCACGGTTGTTAAGTACGTTAAGCCCGGAGCGCCGATTCTTGACCTCGGGTCGGGGCGCGGTTATCGTTTGTGGTTCCGAGACTCTTCGCACATGGCAAACCTTCCCGCCGCCAACGTGATGCACCGGAAGACCCGCACCGCGGTGTCGGTGCTGGCCGTGGCCATGGAGGTGGCGATGGTCATGCTCCTGGTGGGCATGGCCAACGGAACCCTGAGCGACATCGTCGACCGCCTACAGAATGTGGGCGCGGACGTGCTCTTCCAGCCCCCCGACGCCTCGCTCATCCTGGGAGCCACCAGTGCCGTCATGCCCGTGAAGTATGTGGAAATCATGAAGCAGGTGCCGGGGGTGAAGGAGGTGACGCCCGTCCTCAACTGGCTCGTCTCCCAGATCGGGGGCGAGTCGCGAGCGGTGAACTTGTGGGCGATCGACTACCCCACTTACGCCGCGATCTCAGGGGGCTTCGACATGGTGGAGGGCCGGCCGCTGGCCGAGCCCAACGATCTGGTCATGGACACGGTGCTGGCCCGGGCGACGGGCATGAAGGCGGGAGACACGCTGCACATGCTGAACCGCGAGTTCCACATCGCGGGGATCTGTCGCGCCGGTGCGGGCGGGCGGCTTTACGCGAGGATCGAGGACGTGCAGGATGCGATCGGCACTCCCGGCAAGGCCTCCTTCTTCCTGGTCAAGGCCACCTCCAAGGACAAGGGCGAGGAGCTCGCCCGGGCCCTGGAGGAGAAGTTCAAGGGGCACAAGATCACGCCCATCGGACAAGTTTCGAAGGCCATGCAGGACAACGCGGTCGGCTTGAAGCAGTTCAAGGAGGCCCTGACCGGCATGGCAGTGATCATCTCGTTTCTGGTCGTGCTGCTGGCCATGTACACGACGATCATCGAGCGCACGCGCGAGATCGGGATCCTGCGCGCCATCGGGGCGAGCCAGCAGACGGTGGTCCGCCTCGTGGTGGCGGAGAGCGCCCTCATCTGTGTGGCGGGGGTCGTCGCGGGGATGCTCCTTGCCGTGGGCGGTCGCTGGTTCCTGCCCCACGTCTTCCCCACGCTATCGGTGACGCTGACGCGCGACTGGGCTCTGATTGCGGCATGCCTCGGCCTTACCGGAGGCCTGCTCGGCTCGATCTATCCCGCCCTAAAAGCCGCTCGGATGGATCCCATCCAAGCCCTGTCGTTCGAGTGATGTCTGTTATTTATTGAT
>DATMQU010000730.1:0-18886 GCA_035566715.1 Vicinamibacteria bacterium | reverse complement strand
GCACGCCCCTCTCCGGCCGCGTGGAGTGGAGCGCGGAAAACGGAGTGGAGAAGCTGGAGCTGGCCGACCTCAAGACTCCGGAGACACGGGCCCGGCTTTCGGGGCGGATCGAGGTCGACGACCGCGCCGACCTGGCTCTGGATGGAGAGAGCACGTCGCTGGCTGCGACCGACGACCTGCTCCGGCGCCTGCGGCGCGCCCTCGGCAACCCCGCGCCCCAGCCGGCCGGGTTCAGCGGCAGCGGCGTCTTCCACGGGCGCTGGACGGGAACGCTGCAGGTGCCGGTCTTCGGGGGGCGCTTCACCGGCCAAGAGCTCGGCTACCGGGGCGTGGTGTGGGGGGGGGCGGAGTGGGTGGGGGTCCTGGACCCCGATTCCGTGAGCTCGCACTCCCTCGTGCTGCGCCGGGGCGGGGGCGAGATCTGGCTGGACGGCCGGGCGGAGACCGGCGACTACGGAGCCCACGACAGCAACGACTTGAGCGTGCGCCTCCGAGCCTGGCCGGCGGCGGACATCGCGAGAGCCCTGGACTGGAAGCTGAACCTGGCCGGCCTGCTCTCCGGAGACGCCACCATCCGCGGGCGGCGCAGCGCCCCCGATGGGTCCGCCCGCGTGACCAGCCCGGAGGGGCGCTATTACGGGGTCCCCTATGCGGACCTGGCCGTGGTCTCGCGCTGGCGCGGGCCCCTGACCGAGATCACCTCCGGGTCCGCCCGCATCGGGGGGGGAGGCGTGCGCTTCCAGGGCTCTCTCAGCGACGACGGCCTCTATGACGGAGCCGCGGAGGTGGAGGGGGTGGACGTGGACTCGGTCCTGCCCCCGCTGACCCCCCAGGTCCATTTCGGGGGAAAGGTCTCGGGCCGGGTTGCCCTGCAGGGGCCGCTCACCCGCCCCCGCCTGCGGGGGTCGCTCTCTTCCGCGCGCCTCTTCGTGGGAGACGAGGGCCTGGGGTCGCTCGAGGCCACCCTCACCGGCTCCGGAGACGGACGGGTGGCGGTGGCCGCTCGTTGCCGTTCTCCGCGCGTGGACCTCACCCTCGGGGGGACGGTGGGGGCGGACGCCCCCTACGAGGGGATCCTGCGCCTGGAGGCCAAGGACACGAGCCTGGATCCGTTCCTCCGCGCTCCCTTCCCGGCCCTGCCCTCCCTCGTCGGCATCGTGGCCACGGGCAGCCTCGACATCCACGGTCCCCTGCGCGCGCCGCGCGCCCTCGTCCTCGACGCCACTCTTGCCGAGGTGAAGGTGCTGCTGCCCGAATACCCGATCCGCAACCGCGACCCGCTGCACGTGACCGTGTCCGGGGGACAGCTGGACCTGCGCGCGGTGCACCTGGCGGGGGAGGGGACGGACCTCGTCGTCGAGGGAGGGGCCGACCTTCTGGGCCCGGGCCCCCTCCGCGTGGGAGCGAAGGGAGCGGCCGACCTGCGCGCGCTCTCCGTGATCATGCGCAACCTCCGGGGGCGCGGGGCCGCCCGCCTGGCCGTGGACGTGGGGGGCACGCGCGCGGCCCCCAAGCTCACGGGCACCCTCACCCTGGAAGGGGCGGGGGTGCGGGTGCGCGGGTTCCCCCACGGGCTCGACGACGTGCGGGGGACGGTGCGCTTCACGGAGACCGCGGCCGAGCTCGTGGGCCTGACGGGCACGCTGGCCGGGGGCGCGGTCGAGCTCGAGGGCCAGGCGGCTTACGCGGGGGGCCAGCTCACCTCCTTCGACATCCGGCCCTCGGGTCGGGACATGGCCCTGCGCTACCCGGAGGGGCTCCGCAGCTTGATCGACGCCGACCTCCGGCTCTTCGGGGACGCCAGCCGCCAGTGGATCACCGGCACCGTTGACGTGAAGCAGGCGGCCGGGACCCGGCGCTACGACGTCGCAAAGGAGCTGATGTCCGTGGGGGGCGGCTTCGAGCAGCCCGAGTCCATGGGCGAGGGCGTGCGCTATGACTTGAAGGTCCGCGCTCCGGGCACGCTCCACATCGACAACAACCTCGCCACCCTCCAGGCGCGGGCCGACCTTGTGGTCCAGGGCACCTTCGACGCGCCCGTCCTCCTGGGCCGGGCGGAGGTGGATCGCGGGCGGGTCTACTTCCAGGGTCGCACGTATGCGATCCGCCGGGGCACCATCGTCTTCTCCAACCCCCAAAAAACCGACCCCTTCTTCGACATCGAGGCGGAGACCCGGGTCCGCTCCTACCAGATCACGCTCAAACTTAGCGGGACCCTGAAGAACGTTACCCCCACCCTCACCTCCGACCCGCCCCTGGCCGCGCTGCAGATCCTGAACCTCTTGGCGGGGGCGGACGAGAGCGCGGTGGCCAGCCTGACCCAGGCCCAGTCCGCCCAGTGGCAGCTGGCGGCCACGGGGGCGGCCTCGCTGGCCACGGGCCGGCTGGCCGAAGAGGTGGGGCTGGAGCGCGGCGCGGAGCGGGTCTTCGGCCTGAACCGCTTCTCCATCGACCCCGCGCTTCTGCGCGGGGCCACCACCAACCCCACCGCCCGCCTGACCGTGGGCAAGCGCCTGACCGCGGACCTGAGCGTGCTCTATTCCGTGGACCTCAGGGGAGTGGACGGTCCGGTGCTGTCGGTGGAATACACCCTCTCCGACCGCCTCTCCATCCTCCTCACCCAATCGCAGTTGGACGGCCTCGGCTTCGACATCCTCCTCCGCCACACCAAATGAGGCTGGCCGTCCTCGCCCTCCTCGCCCTCGCCCCGGGCCCCGCCCCGGAAAGCGAGATCGTCCGCTCCCTGAGCGTGGAGGCGCCGGGGCGGGAGAGGCTGCTGCGCTACATCGACCTGAAGGTGGGCGCGCCCTACGATCCCGCCGCCGTCCGCCGAGCGGTGGAGCTCCTGTACGCCACCGGCGAGTTCGCGGACGTGGAGGTGGGCACCCACTCCCGGCCGGACGGGCTGGACGTGGTCTTCCTGCCCAAGCCCGCGCCCCGGCTGCTGGAGATCCAGGTCGAGGGGGACCGCGTGCTGAGCCCGGGCGCGCTGCGGCGCTTGGCCCGCTTGCGGCCGGGCGAGCCACTCTGGCCGTTGCGCCTCGAGAGGGCGGGCCGCGAGGCCGCCCTCTTCTTGACCAAGGACGGCTACCTGGAGGCCCAGGCCCCGGCCACTGCCGTCCCTGCGGCCGACCCCTTCAAGGGGGCCAACGCTGTCTTTCATGTCCGCGCGGGGCCCCGGGCCCGGGTGGAGAAGGCGGTGATCGAGCCCGTGGGGGGCCCCGTCCCGGGCACCCTGCAGGGCCTCGTGCGGCCGCGCCCGGGCCAGATCTACCGCAGCGAGGAGGCGGACAAGGCGAAGGAGGCGATGCGCAAGCATCTGGTCGAGGTCGGACGCTGGCGGGCCACGGTGGTGACGGAGCCCGTGTACGACCCCGCCAGCGCGCGCGTGGCCCTGACGTTCCGGGTGACGCCCGGGGCCTGGACCACGTTCGAGGTGCGGGGCGGACGCGTCTCCGCCGGCCTGCGCCGTCACCTCGAGGACTTGATCCGGGACGGACAGGTCAAGGACGACGTCCTGGACCAGGCCACGGAGCAGCTCGAGGAATATTTCCGGCACCAGGGCCACCGCGACGTGGCCGTCCGGCACCACGAGGAGCCGCGCGCCTCGGGCCAGGCGGTGGTCTTCGAGATCCAGCCCGGCCCGGTCTACACGGTGGCCTCGGTGCGGGTGGAGGGGGCCCCCCTCCCCCCGCCCCTCCTAGCCACCCGCGCGGCCCAGCCGCTCGAGGACCGCGTGCTCGACGAGGACGTGCGCACCCTCACCCGGATGCTGGAGGAGGAGGGCTACGCCAGCCGCGCGGTGGAGTTCGACGCCCCGGAGGGGGGCGGACCCACCCGCGTCCTCTTCCGGGTCCGGCCCGGCCCCAAGACCACCGTCCGCGAGGTCGTGATCGAGGCGACGCCCCCCCTCGGGGCGGGGGAGGGCTGGGGGGACCTGCGCCTGAAGGTGGGGACCCCCTACCGCGTGCGGGAGCTGGCGAGCGCGCGCAACGTCGTCCTGACCGCGTACCGCAACGCCGGCTATCTGTCCGCGGAGGTGAAGCCGGAGGTGGTCTTCTCCGCGGACCGCACGGAGGCCCGGATCACGCTCCGGGTCACTCCCGGACCCCGCACGGAGGTGGACCACGTGGTGATCGCGGGCCTCGAGCAGACCCGCGAGGAAGTGGTGCGGCGGGAGCTGCTCTTGAAGGAAGGCCAGCCCCTGGGCCTGCAGAAGCTCCTGTCGAGCCAGCGACGGCTGGGGACGCTCACGATCTTCGAGCGGGTGGACATCCAGGAGCTGGACCCCGAGGGGGAGTCTCCCCAGAATGTGGTGGTCGTGGCGCGGGAAGCCCCCCGCACCACGATCGCCTACGGAATCGGCTACGCGGAGCAGGACAAGGTGCGGGGCAGCGTGGAGGTGAGCCGGCGGAACCTGTTCGGCCTGGACCGCACCCTCTCCGCCTACGCCCGCGCGAGCTTCCTGGGGAACCGCTTCCTCTTGAGCTACCGCGAGCCGCACTTCCTGGCCTACAAGCAGGATCTGTTCGTGACCGGCTACCGGGAGCAAGAGGACAGGACAAGCTTCTCCTACACGCGCTTCGGCGGGCAGGCCCAGACCGCCCGCACCCTGACCCGCCGCCTCAACCTGATCCTCCGCCTCGGCTTCCAGCAGACCCGGGTCTACAACGTGCAGGTCCCGATCGAGGTGATCGACCGCCAGTTCCGCTCCTACACCGCCTCCGGCCCTTCGGCCTCCCTCCTCAACGACACCAGGGACGACCCCCTCGACCCTCACCGGGGGGCCTTCCTGGGGGCGGACGTCCAGCTCTCCACCCATGCCCTCGGGGGGGCCAGCTTCCTCAAGGGCTTCTTCCAAGCCGCCGGCTACCGGCGCTTGGGGGGCCGGGTCGTGTTCGCCCTCTCCGGAAGGCTGGGCCTGGCCCGCACCATGGGGGTGGGGCAGCCCCTCCTCCTCCCCCTGCCGGAGCGGTTCTTCGCGGGCGGCGACAGCAGCCTGCGCGGGTTCGACGTGGACTTCGCGGGGCCGCTCGCCCCCGCCTCCGACGGGACCCTGCACCCCACGGGCGGCAATGCCCTCGTTCTCGGCAACGCCGAGGTGCGCCTGGACGCCACCCACGCGCTCTCCCTGGCCGCCTTCAGCGACGTGGGCAACGTCTACTCGCTCATCTCCGACGTGGACCTGGGGGAGCTGCGCTACACGGCCGGGCTCGGCCTGCGCTACAAGACCTCCTTCGGCCCCCTGCGCTTCGACTGGGGGTACAAGCTGAACCGGATGGCGGGGGAGTCCCCCTATCACTTCCACGTCACCGTCGGGCATGCCTTCTGACCGAGCGCGCCCCTCGAGTTGCGGGCTCGGCCCGGCTCTTGTCGTGCACCAGAAGTGGGGAAGAGCCGCTCTCGGTGCCAGAAAAGCGCCCCGTCGGCCGAAGGCCGGCCTTTCCGTGCCGTGCGACACCCGCACTCTTGGGTGCCGCGCGACGGTGGCCCAGGCGTTGAGCAGCCCTCCCGGGCGTCGTGGCGGCAAGAGGTAGGCGGTCGCAGCATGGCGCACGCCCTCTCCCCGACGATGACGCTGCGGGACTTCGCGAACGGCTATTGGTATCTCGACCAATTGAAGAACTTCGCCAAAGGCATCGGTATCCCCGCCGCGAAGAAGCTGCGAAAGGACGAACTCGAAAAGGCGATCGTGGCGTTCCTGCGCACGGGTAAGGCTGCATCACCCACGAAGCGTTTGCTGACCAAGACGGGCGTGAAGGATGTGGAACGCGGCCTCCGCCTGAAGCTCCGAATTGAGAACTACACGAGCAACCGGGAAACCAAGGACTTCATCGTCGAACAGGCCCATCTGTTGGCGCCGAAGGTTCGTGAGAAGTCCGGAGTCTGGTATCGCCTGAATCGCTGGCGAGAAGAACAGACCACGAGCGGCAAGCACCCAACGTACCGCGACCTCGTCAGGCAGTACATCGCCCTGAACAAGATGGAGCGTTTCGAGAAGATCCCTCACGGTCGCTACATCAACTTCGTCGCCGAGTTCCTCGCCGCGGATAAGGGGGTGACGCGTGCGGAGGCAATCGCAGCGTGGACAGAACTCAAGGAACTCGACGTCCCCAAGGACTATGCGTCTTGGGTCAAGGCGGGAGCGAAGCGCAAGTGACAGATGCAGGTGAAGATCGCACGCCACTTATGTCTCCGTTGTTCTACACTGAAAGCACTTGCCCGGAGGATGGGGCACTGATGCGGCCCGAGCGCCGAAGCAAGGGCCGGAATGGCAGGAGGTACCGGCCGACATAAGCAAGGCCGCAGCGCCTGCGGGTCAACCACCACGATTTCGAGGCAACCTGGGTGCGGACGCGCCCAGCCGTCGGTGGTAATGTGCACCGTCAGAGTCTGTTTTCTGGCAAAAGGGTTCCGTGAATTCGTCGATTGGATCGCTCATCGCTTCCATCGAATGTGGCGATCGCTCCGCCGCGGACGCGCTTTTCGCCGCTCTGTACTCGGACCTTCACCGGTTGGCCAAGCGGCAGTTGGCGCGCAGCGGGGCAGGCGTGACGCTTGGTGCCACGACCCTGCTTCACGAGGCCTACCTCGACATCTCGCAGCGTGAGGGGGCGGTCTTCCCCGACCGCGGGCGCTTCATGGCATACGCTGCGAAGGTGATGCGCGGCCTCATCATCGACTATGCGCGCAGCCGCCAAGCCCAGAAGCGCGGTGGTGGCTTTGAGATCACGTCCTTGAGCGGCGAAGCCGGCGATCGCGTAGCGGACGCGAAGGAGCTGGTTCGGATCAGCGCGGCGCTCGACGAACTCGCCGCGCTTGACCCCTCGCTCGCCCAGGTTGTCGACCTCAAGTTCTTCTGCGGTTTCTCCTTCACCGAGATCGCCGCCATGCGCGGCGTCTCGGCGCGAACGGTACAGCGGCAGTGGGAAAAGGCGCGCCTCTATCTCCACCACACGATCCGGGAGTTCGCTCTCACGTGAATCGGCGGCAAATCGCCTCCTGGATCCCCACACGACGGAGTCGCGCCAGTCACGGTAACCCGGACCCGGCCGCGATGCCGGAGTAGAGAGCATGCCGCGACTCAGCGGAGAGCGTTGGCAGGTGGTCAGCCCTTACCTCGACCGAGCCCTGGAGATGGCCGCCGATGAGCGCGCCGCCTGGCTCGAATCTTTGCGCGCGGAGGACTCGACGCTCGTCGCCGACCTGGTGGCTTTGCTCGAAGAACGCAGCCGCCTGAGCCAGGAAGGCTTTCTCGAAGGCAGCGCTCTCCTCCCGCCATCGTCGGCGTCGCTGGCCGGTCAGACCATCGGCGCCTACACGCTCGTCTCTCTAATCGGCCAGGGGGGCATGGGCAGTGTCTGGCTGGCCCGACGCAGCGATGGTCGCTTCGAGGGGCAGGCGGCGTTGAAGCTTCTAAACGCGAGCTTGGTCGGCCGGGCCGGGGAGGAACGCTTCAAACGCGAGGGCAGCATTCTGGCCCGTCTCACCCACCCCCACATCGCCCATCTCGTGGATGCGGGCCTCTCGCCGACCGGCCAGCCCTATCTCGTGCTGGAGCACGTGGAGGGTGAGCAGATCGACCGCTACTGCGACGGCAAGGGCCTTGGGATCGAGGCGCGCATCCGCGTCTTCCTCGACGTGCTGGCTGCCGTCGCTCACGCCCACGCCAACCTGGTCGTGCATCGGGACATCAAGCCCTCGAACGTGATGGTGGGGATGGATGGTCAGGTGAAGCTCCTGGATTTCGGCATCGCCAAGCTCCTCGAAGAAGAGACGGGTGCAGGCGAGGCCACGGCGCTCACCCGGGAGGGCGGGCGGGCGCTGACGCTGGAATACGCCGCCCCCGAGCAGGTGACGGGCGGCCTGATCACGACCGCCACCGACGTGTATTCCCTGGGCGTGCTGTTGTACGTGATTCTCACCGGGCGGCATCCGGCCGGGGCCGCCCTGATGTCATCGGTCCATCTGCTCAAGGCCATCGTGGATACGGAGCCGCCGCGGCTCTCTCATGCGGTCGCCGAGACCAAGGAGAACACGCCGGAGAAGCGGACGCGCACCGCCGCCCTGCGGGCCACCACCCCCGACGGGCTGCGCCGGCTAGTGAAAGGAGATCTCGACACCATCGTGGCCAAGGCGCTCAAGAAGAACCCCGCGGAGCGCTACGCCTCGGTCACCGTCCTAGCCGACGACCTCCGGCGGTATCTCAATCACGAGCCGATCAGTGCAAGACCGGACACCCTGGCCTATCGCGCCGCCAAGTTCGTTCGGCGACACGCCCGGGGTGTGGCGACAGCCGGAGCGGTGATCCTGCTGCTCGCGGTGGTGGTCGGTTTCTACACTGCGTCGCTCGCTGCGGAGCGGGACCGGGCTCGCCGCGAGGCGCAGAAGGCCGCAAAGGTGAGCGAGCTGCTGACGGGACTACTGACGGGGGCGGACCCCTACGCCACTCATGAGGAGAAAGAGCCCAGCGTGCGAGGGCTCCTCGACGCGGGCGCGGAGCGCATTCAGAAGGAGCTTGCCGACCAGCCCGACCTCCAAGCCGAGATGCTGACCGTGATGGGAAGGGTGTATCAGCGGCTGGGAGCTCATGAAAAGGCACAACCGCTCCTAGAAGAGGCGCTGGCCGCTGGACGGCGTGTCCTCGGGCCGGAGCACGAACGCGTAGCCCAGAGCCTCAATGATCTCGGCGTGCTGCTGGATGAGAAGGGCGACTATACTGCGGCCGCACCGATGCTCGAGCAGGCCCTCGCCATGCGGCGCAAGCTGCTGGGTCCGGAGCACAAGGACGTTGCCGTGACCCTCGTGGAGCTCGGCCGCGTCTACCGGGATCAAGGATTCGATGAGCGCGCCGAGCCGCTCGTCCGAGAATCGCTGGCGATCCGGCGGAAGGTGCTGGGCGAGGAGGACCACGAGACCGCCACCAGCGAGAGCGACCTGGCCTTGCTACTGTGGCACAAGGGCGACCTCGCGGGCGCCGAATCGCTACTCCGCCAATGTCTGGCGACTGACCGAAAGACGCGGGGGGACGACCATCCGGACGTGGCTACGACCCTCAACAACCTGGCCGGGATCGCCATAGACAGGTATGACTATGCGGCTGCCGAAAGGCTGTCTCGCCAGGCCCTGGTAATAGGCCGCAAGACTCTGGGGGAAAAACACCCGACCATCGCCACGAAGCTCAACAGTCTCTCCAACGCGTTGCGGGAACAGGGGAAATACGACGAAGCGGCTCTCGTGCTCCAGGAGGCGTTGCAAATTGCATTGCCGGCATTGGGCAACGACCATCCCCGCATAGCAAGCTACAAGGTCAATCTGGCCCGCGTGCACCTCGCGCGAAAGAAGGCCGCGGCGGCCGAGCCGTTGCTCCGGCAGGCATTGCGCATCCAGGAACACGCCTTTCCGGAGGACGACTGGCGCGTTGGCCAGACGAAGAGCCTACTGGGAGAGGCCCTCACGGCGCTCGCGCGATACGACGAAGCCGAGCGCTCACTGATCGCCGCCCATGGGATCTTGAAGGACGTCCCCGGCCAACAGGGTCGTGAAGCCACGGCGACCCGCAGCCGCCTCGTCGCGCTCTATGAGGCCTGGGGCCGGCCGGAGAAGGCGGCGGCCTACCGGCCGGGCGCCCGCCCCCAACAATGAACGCACGACTCCCAAGGCCAGCCCATCACGGCCGGATAGAAGTCCTGGCAGAGCGTTCAGCCGGCACGCTGCCGGCTCCTCAAATCCCGAATCCATAGCCCGCGCGGGCAGACCACTTCCGGGCCCCCACACTGGATTGAGTCTGCGGGGATCCTCCCACGCAGCGGACACCTTCCGAACTCCAACTGGCTCAGGAGGATGCCGCACCAGCGCGTAGTGGTTCCGCGCGGCGGAGTCCGGGGGCTGTCGCCTTCTTCCTCCCCTTTTCGATCTTCTTAATGAGTAACTCATCTGCTCGGGGGGCGAGAAATGCGCAGGACACCAGGAATTCCGAATCGGGGCTCTGGCTGGTCCTGGGGTCGCCGCCCTCGCCCAGCGTGTCGACCGCACGCTAGCCCCCAGCGAGGGGATCGCCAAGTGGCTCGTCAAGCACGTCGGGGGGTATGGACAGCACACGGCCCCAGAACAACGATCTTCAGAGCCGGTGGTAGCAGAACAACTTACTGTGTTTCCTGTCCGTCTGCTGTTCGTACCCCTCGAGGGCTGGAACGCCGCCCTCGACCAGAAACGGTGACCCCATGGCCCCTTTGATCAACCAGCTCCTCGAGGAAGCCGTCCAGCGCTGCACCGACTTTGCGCACCGCGGGCAGGCGGTGACCGCCGAGGCGTCCCAGGTCGCAGAGGCGGCATTAAGCCTCGGTCAAACCGCCGTCGCGGAGGCGGACACCCTGCACAAAGCAATGGCTACCGCCTTGACGGCGATCGAAACCGCCCGCGAGGAGATCGACATCGAAACCGGGCGGGCGGCGGTGGTGCTCAGCGGTCTGCCCGCCCGCGCCGCCACCACCGAAGCCGACGTGAAGGGCCTGCTGGCCGGCGTGCATGAGGACGTCGCGCAGCTGTCCGAGCTGCGTGCCCGCCTGCTCGCCCGCGTGGACGAATCCACCACCCAGGCGTCGACCGAGGTGCAGGATCTGGAGCGCCGGGTCCACGATCTCCAGCAGCGGCTGGAGGACCGGCTGAAGGAAGCCAACGACCATGTGGCGCGACTCCGGCAGGCTGTGGAGGAAGGGCGTTCCCATCTCGGCGAGGAGGAGCGCCACGTTCGAGAGGCGATCCAGTCCCTCGGAGTCATGGCCACGGACAAGGCGCACGCCTTCGCGGCCTCGCTGAACGCGGTGATCATCATCCTTGGCCGCAGGGTAGTCGAGTTCTGCAACCTCGTGGTGGAGAGCCATAACGGCGCGATGCTCTCCTGGCGGTCCCACGCCACCGACGAAACACCGGCCGGGGGGGCTCCGTCGGAGACCTGGGTTCACCAGGCGCTCCAACCTATCGACGACGCGCTCAACGAGCTCGCCGCGCTCCCGCAACCCACGGTGCAGGCCCTGCACGACGCCATGCAAGTGATTGAGACGAACGCAGATCATGCCCTCCAGACCCTGACGTCGATCGCCTCCTCGCTCGAGCACGCCGTCCCCACCAACCTGCCGACGGCGGGGGCCTGAAGATGGGGTATGAGCAGGACGTCGAAAAGCTCCAGACCTTCTGCACCACGCTCGAAGGGACCAACCACCTGCTCGAAAGCGCGGCGACCGATCTGGGCGCGGTCGGCAAGGCGCTGGTCGAGGCCGAACCGGACTTGCGCGAGGCGCTGGCCGGGCTGGAGTCCGACACCCAGGCTCTCGAGCATGAACTCGAGACCTCGGCGAAGCAGGCCAAGGACGACGCGGCCGAGCTGGGTCACGCGGGGCAGCAGGCGGTGGAGACGCGGCTGCCCGCGCTCGACGGCCACGTCGGGGACGCAAAGTCGCACCTCCACCAGGCCGTCCCCGAGCTGGGCACAGGCCTCGAGTCGGAGCTGAACGAGCTGCTGACGCACGGGTTCGAGCCCTTCGATTCCACGCTCACCGGCGAGCAGTCAGAGTTCGAGCGCTGGACCCATGAGGCGGACGCCGCCCTGGCCACGCTCGAGGAGGCCCTGGAGTCGGCGTCGAACGAAACCGTTCACGATATCCAGCAGGCCGGCGCCGACCTCCAGGCTGTCCTCGACGCCGTCCAGCACGAGCACACAGAGTGGCAAAGGACACTCGACGACGACAACGAGCACGTCGGCACCGAGCTTCCCGGCCAGGTGGACCACACGTTCTCGGGCCTAGACGCCAGCATTCCCCACTGGGTGCACGAGTTGGGCGAGTCGGTGCAGGCCGCCCTCACCGCGGACCGCGAAATGGTACTGGGTTACGGCAAGGAGGGCGGCGTGGCCCTCGGGGAAGAGAGCAGCCACGCCACCGACGACGTGCACAAGGCCCAGGGCTCGCTAGAGGAGGCCGGCATCGAGTTCGAGCAGACCGCCGCCGACGCCGATTCCGCCGAAGCGACGGCAGGTGAGGTCGCGGACTTGCGCCCCATGGTGGAAACCGCGGACGCGCATGTCGTGCAGATCCGCAATGTCACAGACGCCATGAGCCACTCATGAGCCTCGAGCAGGACCTCGCCGGCCTTTCCGAAGCGCTGCCCCACCTCCCCGACGAGGTCAACGGCCTGGGCCAGGCGGCCCACGAGCTGGAGTCGGCCGCTCAGCAACTGGTAGGAAACCTGACCCAGGCCCGCCAGGACGTGACGAGCCTTCTTAACCACGCGCGCAACATCGTGCCCGGCCTCACGACGCTGCTGGAGGCGCTCGACCACCGTCTGAGCGCCTCGCTGGACGGCGTGGAGAAGGCCTGGAACGATGGCCACGGCCAGCTCGACGCGGGGGAGCACGCCCTCGGCGAGGCGGCCACCCATGTAAACGCGGCGCGCACCGATCTGATGAAGGAGCTGTACCAGGCGGCAACGAGTGTGGATCAATCCTCAGCGGACGGCGACGCCGTCATGGGTCGCGTGGAGTCCGCGGCTCGCGAGGGCAGCGACAAGGTCCACGCCGCGGCGCAGGCGGTGACCACCCAACTGGCCCAGCTCAAAGCGGCTCTAGAGAAGAGCAAGTCCGAGCTGCAGGATGCCGGCGAGGCGCTGCTCGACCGCTTCAAGAACTTCCGGGACAACGCAGGAACCGACGCCAGCAACATCATCGATTACGTCCGCCAGCGAGAGGACCAGTACACGAGCCACCTGGAGGCGCTGGAAAAGCAGTTCTCCGACAAAGTGGGCGACTTGATCGTGCACGTCCGCCCACGGATCACCGACGGCACCGTTCATCCGGTCGGCCTGGCGGCGGAGAACTTCCGGGTCGAGGTGGAGCGGCTGGGAGCGGACGCTGCTTCCCGGAGGGACGAGCTAGCGAAGGGGCGGGAGGCGTTGAACGAGAGCCTGGTCGGTCTCAAGGCGTCCGAGCCGCCCCTCCACAGCGCGATGGAGGCGATCGAGACCGCCCTGAAGGCCGTGACCCAGTGAGGAGGCGAGAGCGGTGAGCACACTGGAGGAGGCGGCGCATGCCGCACTGCAGGAGATGCAGACGCTGAGGGAGCACGTCGGCCAGGCCAGCGGCGCCTGCCACGAGGCATCGGGCTACGTAGCCACCCTTTCCGAGCGTGCCCACGCGGACCTGGAGGCCCTGCATCATGCCGTGGAGGAGCTGGCCAAGACCGTGGAGCAGGACTCCCAGCACTTGATCGACGAGATGACGGCCGCCGAGTCGGCGCTGACGAGCGTCGTCAATGACTCTCACGACGCCGGCGGCCAGGGGCAGCAGGCGCTGCAAACGGAGGCGCACGGCTTCGACGAGCTAGCCCAGCACGTGCAGGGTATCGGACCGCAGGTTAGCGCGCTGGCGCAGTCCGCGGAGACGGCCAGCCGCGCCGCCCTGGCACGCGCGGCCGAGATTGCTGACGCCCTCCACCACGCCATTGACGAAGCCGAGCAGCTCCTGAGCGTCGAGTTCGCTTCGGCGATCGCAGACATGGGACACGAGCTGGAGACCACCACCACCGCGATTCTCTCCCTGCTTAACGACCGGTGCCCGTCCATTCTTCAGGAGAGCGACCAGGCATTCGCGACCAAGCAGGAGGAGATCCAGCACGCGATGGATCGGCAGTGGCCCGAGATGGCGCAGCACGCGGAGAAAGTAGAGAGCTATTGCGTGGAAAAGCTGGGCAGCCTGGTGGAAGAGGCAACGGGCGAGATCGAGAACCGGGCCCACGCAGTGCAGAGCGAGCTCGAGAGCCTGACCCTCCTAGCTAGGGAGAAGGACGGCGAGCTCGCGAAGCTGGCGCAGACCTTGACCGCGCAGCAGCATAGGTGCGTCGACGGCGCGAAGCACGCGGCCGACGCGTTCCAGGACGTGCTGGGCCGCTGGATGCTCCTCGGGTATCGCTAGTCGGCCGCGCCCCGGCCGCTGGGTAGGAGACGGTCATGAACGAGCCGGAATGGTCGGTCCCCCTGATGGAGCCGTTCGCCTGGGCTGCGCCTGGGGCTGGTGCGGAACGCCCCGACCTCGGCAGTCTCGAGGAGTCTCACACGGGTGAGAAGGTCTTGGAGTATACGGAGCTCGGAGCACACATCGTCACCACGACAGCCGAGATCACCGAGATGTTCGAGAAGGAACTCCTAACCGAGGTCGTGGTCGGGGGGGAAGTCGTGGGAGAGGTCCCCGTCGCAGCGGGGGGGGTTATGGTCGCCGCCGAGGTGATCGCCCCGCTGGGCAGCGTGCTCGTCATAGGCATCACGGCGAGGGAACTGTATTCGGCGTTCACCGTCGTCCAGCGCATCGAGCACGCGAAGGGGATGGCGTATGGGATGATGTGGGAGGTATTGGGACTGCCCGACACCGACCGCACTACGAGGCCTGGTGCTCTTGGTTTGCCCGAGCAAATGACCGAGAGCGAACGTGAGGCGTGGCGCGACGGGGTGGAGGAAGGCCGCAGGGCAGTCCGGGAGGATCCCGCGGTGCGTGCCGATATCGAAAGGTCGCTCGCCTACGAAATGGCAGTGCAGCACCGGGACCTTGCCACCGACCCCCAGCACACGGCCTGGAGGACAGCAGTAGCGAACACCCTGGGGCGGGTCTGGGAGATGGAGCGGCCACAGGAGGGGCCCGAGGGCAGGGCCTTGGCGCACAGCGGACTGGACTGGATCAGTGAGAGCGACGGGTTTCCCACGAAGTAGTCCGCTCGAAGACCACGCAATATAAGAGTCGATTTGGAGCCGGTTCGCAGCGGCTGGTGTCGCACTGCGCTTCAACCGGTTCTTCCGCATTTTCGGTGCTCGCCGAGCTCGTGTGCTTGGACGCAAGCGAATCAGAATCACAGTGTTGCAGAGCCGAGGGCCCTTGCGGAGCTCACGCTGCGCTGCCTCCACCCTTTCAAGATGAGCTAGGTCCTTCGCCGTTCATCAGATCACTGACGATGGAAAGTAAAGATGTCGCTGTCATGTTACTAATTCCGTAAGCCCTTACGAACTTCGTTGCGGACGCGCTGTCCTCCCCTGCCGAACTCCTGCAATTCCTTGCGCCCGCTCGCGGCATGGAACTTGCCAAGTTAGCACTCGTCCGTAAAGAGAGTGGCCCATGTCGGGGCCGCCGGAGGTACGCTCGTGCACTCGAACTCTTTGAGAGTCGTGATGGGGAGCCTGGCCTTGTTCGCGGTCATGCTGGCGGTGGGCTGTGGTGGCGGCGGGGGAGGGGGCTACGGCTCAACACCGACGACAACGCCGCCGACGACAACGCCCGCGACCGGAGCGGCCGACCTCACGATCATGATCATGGGCCAGAGCGGCAATATGTCCTTCTCGCCGAATCCAGCCACGGTGAAGGTGGGTCAGAAGGTGGCTTGGCGCAACGCCGATTCTATTACTCATGCCATTGTTGAAGATGACAACAGCGGCAATCAGACCCCCTACAGCGGAGGCTTCGGCACCGGGGACCTCGCGCCGGGTGCCACGAGTCCTACGTTCACCATGCGCAACCCGGGGACCACCGGTTATCACTGCAGCGTCCATCCCACCATGGTCGGAACTCTGACCGCTACCCCGTAGCCGGGATCCGCGGCAACGACCTTGAACGCGGACGGATCCTGATCGGCGCCCCTCACGAGGGCGGGCAACGAGGCCAGAGGCTGCTCGGTCCAGACTGCCCGAGGACGGGCGCGCCTAGCGGTCGTCCCTCGGCTCTCCTGACTCACAACCTGCCCCCACCCGCGAGCAACAAAGCGGTCTCTTATGCGGGTGACGGCGGGCCCTGTGGTCTTTGCGGCAATGGTGCGCTGAGCCCGCGTTGCTGGCCTCGGCCTTGCGGGTCGGGGAGCGCTTTCTAGACTTCGATGCTGTGAGCGGCTCCGTGCCGTCGTGACTGAGGAGGCGGCGATGGAGGCTATGCGCGTGCGCTGGTCTGGACGCAAATTCGCGATGGACTCAGACTGAAAAGGGGCGCCGAGGACCACGGCCTCGGAGTGGACCACCTCGATTAGCCCGGCCGGGCTAAAGCCACGACTTCCTCGTCCGTTGCCGCAAACCATGGGTTACCATGTCCGCTTGGAACCCGCAGCATGACCCCCAAAGGTGCCGCGGCGCTTCTTTCTAGCCTGCTGACTCTTCTCCTCCTGGCCGCCCCCGCGGGGGCGGAGGTGAGGGAGCGGATCCTGGCCGTGGTGGACGACCGGCCGATCCTCCTCACCGAGGTCCGGGTGGTGGAGCGGGTGCTCGGCCTCGATACCGCGGGGGCCCTTGAAAAGCTGATCGACGAATGGCTCATGTTCCGGGAGGCCGCGCGCATTCCCCAAGCCGCGGTGGCCGCGGAGGAGGAGGAGCAGGCCCTGCGCGGACTCCTGCAGTCGCGGCCCGACCTCGAGGGCGCGGTGGCGGAGGCCGACCTCCGCCGCCTGGCCCGCCGGCAGTCCGCCATCCTCAAGTACGTGAACTTCCGCTTCCGCGCCCAGATCCGCATCGGGGACGACCGCGTCCGCCAGGCCTACGAGGACGAGTACCGCGGCCGCCCCGCCCCCCCTTTGGCGGAGGTGGAGGAGGCGCTGCGCGAGCGCCTGGCCCGGCGCGACCTGAGCGAGAGGATCGAGGCCTGGGTCAAGGAGCTGCGCGCGGCGGCGGAGATCCGCTACAACCCCTGAGCCCGATACCGCCCGCGCAGGCCGTGCCAGCGGATGCGCAGCAGGTCCAGGAAGGCCAGGGAGCCGCGGTAGAAGCCGACCCGGCTGGCCCGGTCGTTCCGCCAGGTCACGGGAACCTCCGCCACCCGGAGGCCCCGCCGCCGGGCAATGAAGAGCGTCTCCACGTCGAAGGAGAAGCCGTCCAGGAGGGCGGCCGAGAAGCACTCCTCCGCGGCGGCGGCGGTGAAGAGCTTGAAGCCGCACTGGGTGTCGTAGAGGCCGCCCACGACCAGGAGGCGGACCAGGAGGTTGAAGAGACGTCCCATGTTCTCGCGGTAGAAGGGCTGGTGGACCTCGACGTTGGACAGAGGCAGGGCCCGGGAGGCGATCACTATGTCGTGGCCCTCGTCCATGCGGGCCATGAGGCGTGACAGCTCCTCGATGGGAGTGGAGAGGTCGGCGTCCGTCATGAGGCGCCGCTCCCCCGTCGCGGCCAGCATGCCGCGGCGGACGGAGTAGCCCTTCCCCCGGTTCCCGGGGTTGCGGAGGACGACGATTGAGTCGCCGCCAAGGGCGAGCGCGCGCTCGGCGGTTCCGTCCGTGGAGCCGTCGTCCACGATCACGATCTCGTAGGAGCGGCCCCCCGCGGCCAGGTACTCCTGGAGCCGCTTCAGGGTGGGGGGGATCCGCTCCGCCTCGTTGAAAGCCGGGATCACCACCGAGAGGGCGGGGGCCCTCACGAGGGGTCTTTTCCGAGGGGGGCGAGCAGCGGCTCCAGGCCCAACCTCGCCCCCGCCAACCCCAGATCGCGCGCCGCCCAGCGCACCTCTTCCATGAGGTATTCGAGACGGCTCCCCTCCGCCGCCCGGTCCTTGGCGAGGGCGCGGAGCGCCGCCTTCTTGCCCCCCTCCACCCCGGCCAGGAAGCCGGCCAAGCGGTCGGCCAGGAGCCGCGGGGTGTGGCTCTCCACGTGCTCGCGGGCCCGGCCCCCGATGGCTTGGCGCAGGGAGGGGTCCTTGAGGAGCAGCCGGAGCAGGGCCTCGATCTCCGCCTCCTCCGAGGGGCCCGGATCCACCGGCACCACCGCTCCCTCCGGGAACTCCTCCTCCCCCGGCGTGCCTGCGCTCACCAGGGTGGGGATCCCCCAGAGGGCGGCCCGCACCAGCTCCGGGGGCACGCCCCCTCCCGAGGGGACATGGAGGGAGAGCACTACGTCCGCGGCCGCGAGGTCAAAGGGCCGGTCGGGAGAGCTCAGATCCTCGAGGCGGAGGGACGGAAAGTCGCCCCGGAGACGGTCCGCGGCCGCTTTCGCGCGGGCCAGGCTGCGCGCCTCCCCGGCGGCGCCGATCAACAGGTCATGGTCGGCCAGGCCCCGGGCCAGCCGGGCCTCCTCGCGCGCGGGGCGGCCCGGGCGGGGGACGAGAAAGTGGAGGGGCAGCTGGAGCAGGGGCCGGCCGGGCAAGGCGCGCGCGACCCGGGAGCGGATGTGCTCGGTCGACGCCACCACGGCCAGGCTCACCTCCAGCAAGCGGTCGTTCAGGGGGAAGAGGGCGGGCAGCAGGTCGCCACCCAGGCCCCGCACGACCTGGCGGGCCACGAAGGTGCCGCTCTCCCCCCCCGAGCGGCGCATCTCGCGCAGATACTCCCGCACCCCGCCCCGCCCCCGCGTCTCCCCCCGCACCAGCGTGTGAAGGTTCCAGTCCCGCAGCAGGACCACGCCCGGCCGCCGGAGGGCGGCCCGATAGGGGGGGGCGAAGGCGGGGCCGTCGCCGATCGGGTAGAGGTCGAGATCGGCCGCCTCCTCGCCGGCGGGCTGGATCTCCGCGTGTCGCCACAGCTGGGGCTGGATCTCCGCCAGGTAGGGAGCGGCCGCCTCCGGGTCGGGGCTCCACACGCGGATCCTCACCGCTCCGCCCCGCCCGCGGCCGACAGCCGCGGGGTCGAAGAGAGGCGTCACCGGAACTCCGCGCCCAGGAGAGAGCCCCCGCCGAACCAGCGTCTTTCCGTCACCCACCGACCTCGAGGCAACGCTGGTTCAGGGGACCAGCTTCACTCGCGACCTTGGGGGGACGCGGTAATCAGGCGACCATTCACGTCGAGGTTGTCGAGCACGACCAGGCCGACACCGCTGGCATCCTCGGCGGTCGGAATGTCCGTGCCCTCGTCGTAATTGATGACGAGGCGGCGCACTTCGGTGATCCCGA
>DATMQU010000729.1:0-11179 GCA_035566715.1 Vicinamibacteria bacterium | reverse complement strand
CCTGATCGCCCTCTTCATCCTCACCGGCTTCGGCTTCAAAATAGCGGCGGTGCCCTTCCACTTCTGGTGCCCCGACGTCTATCAGGGCGCTCCCACCCCCGTCACCGCCTTCCTGTCCGTGGGCCCCAAGGCGGCGGGCTTCGCCATCATGACGCGCTTCTTCTTCAGCGGCCTGGCCGTCCCCGGGACGGGCCGCTGGGATCTCACGGGTACCATCGACTGGCCGCAGGTCCTCATGCTGGTGTCCGTGCTGACCATGACCGTGGGCAACGTGGCCGCCCTCACCCAGACCAACATGAAACGGCTGCTCGCCTACTCCTCCATCGCGCACGCCGGCTACATCATGATGGGGGTGGTGGCGCTCTCGGAGAACGGGGCGCGCGGCCTGATGATCTACCTCCTCGCCTACATCTTCATGAACCTGGGGGCCTTCCTGGTGGTGACCCTCATCCACGGCCAGGAGGGCACCTTCGACCTTCGCGACTACCCCGGGATGTACCGGCGGGCTCCCTTCCTGACCCTGGCCATGGCGGTCTTCTTGTTGTCGCTCGTGGGCATCCCGCCCTTCGTGGGCTTCATGGGCAAGCTTTACGTCTTCGCGGCCATCATCGAGAAGGGCCCGGCCTACTGGTGGTACGCGGTGGCGGCGGCGGTGAACGCGACCATCGCCGCCTATTACTACTTCCGCGTGCTCAAGACCATGGCCATCGACCCCGGCAACGAGGAGAAGCCCGCGCTGCACCTGGCCACCCTGGACACCGCTTGGGTGAGCGCCCTGGTGGCGGCCAATCTGCTCCCGCTCTTCTTCTGGGGCGTGATCGAGGGCTGGGCGAGGTCGTCGCTGGTCCTCTACGCGGGGCGTTGACGGGGCTCGCCTTCACGGCCCATCCCTGGCACGGGGTGCCGATTGGAAGCGACTGGCCGCGGTCGGTGACCGTGTACGTGGAGATCGTTCCCACCGACGCCGTCAAGTACGAGCTGGACAAGGCCACCGGCCTGCTCAAGGTGGACCGGCCGCAGATGTACTCCAACGTCTGCCCCAGCCTCTATGGCCTCATCCCCCAGACCCTCTGCGGAGAACGGGTGGCCACCCTCTGCATGGAGCACACCGGCCGCAAGGGGATCGTGGGGGACGAGGATCCGATGGATATCTGCGTCCTCACCGAGAAGCCGATTTCCCACGGCAACGTGCTCGTCCGGGCCATTCCCATTGGGGGCCTGCGCATGCTGGACGGCAATGAAGCCGACGACAAGATCATCGCCGTGCTCGCCGGGGACGCGGTCTATGGGGATTTCAGCGACGTGGGAGAGTGCCCCCCGCTCCTCCTCGATCGGCTGCGCCATTACTTCCTGACCTACAAGCAAGCTCCCGACCCCGCAACCCCGGCTTGCGAGATCACGCACGTCTATGGCCGCGACGAGGCCCAGGAGGCCATCCGTCGCAGCCACGAGGACTACCGAAGCCGGTTCCCGGGCTTCGCGGAGGCGATGGCCGCGGGCCCGGGTCGAGGGGCCCCCGCGGGGTGAGGCCCTGGGCCAGGGGAGCGTCATGGGAACTCTGATCGTCACCGGGGGCGCCGGCTTCATCGGGGTGAACTTCGTGCGCCACGCCCTCGCCCACTCCGAGGACCGGATTGTGGTCCTGGACAAGCTGACCTACGCGGGCAACCTCGAGAGCCTGGCCGAGGTCTCCGGCCACCCCCGCTTCACCTTCGTGCAGGCCGACATCGCCGACCGGGCGGCGGTGCGGGCCGTCTTCCGCGCCGAGCGCCCCAGCGCGCTCGTGAACTTCGCGGCCGAGACCCACGTGGACCGCTCCATCGACGATGCCGCCGCCTTCATCCGCACCAATGTCGGGGGTACGTTCGAGCTGCTGGAGGCGGCCCGCCGCTACGTGGCGGAGGAGGGCGCGGGCGGGGTGGCCTTCCGGTTCCTTCACGTCTCCACGGACGAGGTCTACGGGAGCCTCGGCCCCACCGGGGCCTTCTCCGAAACGACTCCCTACGCCCCCAACTCGCCCTACGCCGCCTCCAAGGCCGCCGCGGACCACTTGGTCCGCGCCTACCACGAGACCTACGGCCTCCCCGTGCTCGTCACCAACTGCTCGAACAACTACGGCCCCTACCAGTTCCCCGAGAAGCTGATCCCCCTCATGATCCTGAATGCGGTGGAGGGTCGGCCCCTCCCGATCTACGGCGACGGGGGCAACGTTCGGGACTGGCTTTTCGTGGAGGACCATTGCGAAGCGGTCCTGCTCGTGCTGCGGCGGGGCCGCCCGGGCGAGAAATACAACGTGGGGGGAGGAAACGAGAGGAGCAACCAGGCGGTGGTGGACAGCCTCTGCAAGGTCCTCGAAGAGCAGCGCCCCGCGGCCAGCAACCCGGCCCTCTCCGCGCGGGGCATCCGGAGCTACTCCGCCCTTAAGGCCTTCGTGCCCGACCGGCCCGGCCACGACCGCCGCTACGCCATCGACGCCACCCGGATTAGGCAGGAGCTGGGATGGCGGCCGCGGCACGACTTCGATGTCGGCCTCGACCAGACCGTCCGCTGGTACCTCGCCCACGCGGCCTGGTGCGCGTCCGTGCAGTCCGGGAAGTACCAGCGGGAGCGCCTGGGACGGGGTTGACCATGAGGTTCATCCAGACCGAGATCCCGGGGGTCGTGATCATCGAGCCCGACGTCCACCGCGACCCCCGCGGCTATTTCCTGGAGACCTACCACGAACGCAAGTACGCGGAGGGGGGCATCCGGGGGCCCTTCGTCCAGGACAACCACTCGTTCTCGCTCCGGGGGACGCTGCGCGGCCTGCACGGCCAGCGGCGCCGCCCGCAGGGCAAGTTGGTGCGGGCCGTGGAGGGGGAGATGTTCGACGTGGCGGTGGACATCCGCCGCGGTTCCCCCACCTTTTCCAAATGGGTGGGGGTGACGCTCTCCGGAGAGAACTTACGGCAGTTCTACGTTCCGCCCGGATTTGCCCACGGTTTCTGCGTCCTCTCCGAGCGCGTGCACGTGGAGTACAAGTGCACCGACTTCTACGATCGGGAGGACGAGTTCGGCCTGGCCTGGGACGACCCCGAGATCGCCATCGCCTGGCCGATCCGGGAGCCCGTCTTGTCCGCCAAGGACGCCGCCGCCCCCCGATTGGACAAGATCCGGGACCACCTGCCCGTGTTCGAGGAGCCCGCCTAAGGCAGCGAGGAGGGGACCTTCACCTCGCGGTCCTGCTGCTTACCCTCACGCTCGAACACGACGCGGAGCTTCTTGCCCGCGTTGGCCCGGATGGCCAGCTTCAGGTCCCATATCGAGGCCACGTTCTGGCCGTTCACGGACACGATCCGGTCACCATCCTTGAAGCCCATGTCGGAGGCCATCCCCCCCTTCACCACCACCGCCAGCATGTTGGGCTCGCTGTGGTAGTACTTGGCGCCGAAGTTGAAGTCACGGGGATCGCCGCTTAGGCCCAGCTCCTTCCGCCGGTCAGCGGGGACGGGCTCGGCGAAGGCCTTCGAAGTCTTGAGGGTGGTCAAGGCATCCTGGGGGAACACGATCGTGGCCTTCAGGGCCCGGGCCTGGGAGTACATGTCGGAGGGCGCCCCCATCCAAGAGTTGGCTTTCTGGGCCTCGGTAATGGCCTTGGTCATGAGGTCGATGTACTTGTCGGCGGAGGTCGAGATCTTGAGCACGTCCTCGGACATCCGCTTGCGGGCGGTATCGCTGGGCACGATCTTCTTGAGGTCTTCGATCTGCTGTTTCAGGTACTCGTGGGACGTGTGGAGGGCGGTGCTCAGGTACTGGTTCTGGAAGCCCCAGGCCTTGTTGAGGGCCGCCTCCGCATAGGCGGCGGCCACGTTCAGGTCGTCGATGCCGATCCACACCTGCGCCATCTTCCGGTCGAAGTCCTCGGTCGAGAAGATGGTCGCCCCTCCGGCCAGGTTGATCTCCACCACCGTCTGGCCGGCCTTGGCGTCCACGACCTTCTTCCATTGCAGCCGGCCGTTGTCGCTGGTCGCGGTCAGCAGGTGTTGGCCGGAGGTCACGGTGACCTTCCGGTCCTCGCCCGCCCGGAGGGTCGCGACCCGCTCGCTGTCCACCGCGACCACGCAGGCGAGGTCGGTCACGAGGAGCAAGATGGAGGCTTGCGCTTGCGAACCCCCGCCCGTCCCTCCCCCCGAGCCCCCGTCCGTTCTGCCGCCGCCCGAGCTTCCGCCTTTACCCTTGGGGCCCCCGGTCTTGGGGGGAAGTTTGACTTCGGGGGGCGGCGGCTCCTGGCCGGCGGCAGGGAGGACGGGCGCGAGGAAGGCGAAAACAACCGCGAGGGCGGGGAACCACCGTGGACAACGCCTGATGAATGAGAGAGATGCAGAGGACATCGTCTACAGACCTCCTGTACCTTCGGGTCTTACCAACCCACCCCGATGTTGACGCATTCCTGATGGCCGTAGGTGAGGCCCGAGAACCAGACCTGGGTGCCGGGGTCGCCCGGCTTCTTCTCGGACGCCGCTCCTCCTTTCTTGGCCTTGGCCGATGCCTTCTCCTCTTTCGCGGCCTCGGGGGCGGGCGCTTCCGGCCGCCGCAGGGAAAGGGCATAGAAGAGGGCGGAGCCGTCCCACGCGCAACGCGACTCCTGCGAGCTGAACTCGACCACGCGCTCGGCACCCGGTTCCAGGACCAGCTTGAAGTCGCGGGGGCAGAATTGGCTGTTGTAAGTGGTCAGCTTGTAGCCGCTCGCCTCCTCCGCGAGCTTCCGGTCGGCGATGCCGGGCAGGTCATCCTTGGCCACATAGGTGCCGCCCAGCCAGCCGATGGTCAGCGGGCTCCCGGACTTGTTGCAGAGCTTGAGCTTGCCGTTCCGGAGGACGCCGTTCTTCTGAAGGATCCCGGCCAGCTCGTACTTGACCGCCGCCTGCCGCAAATTCTGCAGCTCGGCGCCCTCCTCCATCTTCTTGATGGCAGTCCGGTTCTTGCCCGAGCTGAGAGAAAAAAACGCGAAAAGGGCGATGAAACCCGTGGCCGCGAACACGAAGGCGCTAGTCATCGGAGGCAGGACGCTGGCACCCTTGGCGTGGGCGGCGTCCGGGAGGGGCGGCACCTCCGCTTCCGCCCTCCTCTCCTCTGACTCCAGGAGGTCCGGACCCACCACCGGCTGGGCGGAGGGCAGATCGGCCAGATGGTCCAGGGGCGAGGCCTCGGGGGAAAGGAGGTGAAAGGCCTTGCTCAGGGAGGCCAGGTTCTTCTCGTAGGTGCTCTTTAGGATCGGGGTCTTGGCGTTGGCCAGCTTGACCTGCAAGTCACGGGAAAGCTCCTCGTACCGCTCCTTGACCTCGTAGGGCGAGGCCCCCACGTGCACGCCGAGGACCTCCGCCGCCTCCTCCTCCGCGTTCTGCGGGGGCGCCGGGGGGGCAGCGGTCGAGGAAGACGGGGCCGAGCGGACGGGCAAGGGGGGAGCGGCGCCGCGGGCGGGGGCAGGAACGGGGGCCCGGGGGGGAGCGCTGATCTCGGGCGTGGTCATGAGCACGGTGCCGCCGGTCTCGGGTGCGCTCATGAGGACCGTGCCCATCAAGGCGGCCTCGATCTCCACGCGGAAGTTGACCATTCCCAAGCGCAGCTCGTGACCGTCATGCAGCTCGGCCTCCGCCACCTTCTGGCCGTTCACAAACGTTCCGTTGGCGCTGCCCTGGTCCACGACCGTCCAGCCCTCGCCGCGATGCTCGATAACGGCGTGCTTGCGGGAGACCGACTTGTCCTCTACGACCACGTCGCAGGTGGCCTCGCGCCCCACCAGCGTGCGGTCGAGCGTGAACTCCAGCTCCGTTCCCGTCTCCCCTATGAGGCGCAAGTTGGCCATGCTGTCACTCCACCGTGAAGCAGTCGCGGTCGAATCCCTTCCAGGGCCCATTCATGTTGTAGATCTTGGTGGCGTCCTCGGACTCCCGGACGTAGTTGAGGGAGTAGAACATCACCATCCCCGTCCAGTTACAGTACTCCTCCTCGGAGCTGAAGGTGAAGATGTGGGACTCCCCCTTGTTCAGGACCTGGGGGCGCCAAGCCGGGCAGCGCGCGCTGTCGAAGATCGCGAGCTGCTTGCCGTCGTGATAGACGGCCGCGATCCAGGGGATGGTCAGGGTGTCGGTGCTCTTGTTGCAGATCTGGAACTTGTGGTTCTGGAGGATCTCGTGGGCTTTCTCGAGCACCGCGTTGCGGCCTTGTAGGGTTTCGATTTCGCTTTCCAGGCCGGCCGCCTTCACCGACAGCGCCCGCCATTCCCGGCCGGAGGTGACGGACAGAACCCCCAGGGGGAGGGCGATCACGGCGGCGATGATGGTGGACCAGTGGAACGAGGAGGGTTTCTTGGCCGGGGTGGCGGGTTCCGACTCGGCTTCGTGCGGCTTATGCTCTTTGCTCATGTGATGATGTTGTTGATGACGGTGGCATCCACGAGGGACTTCTGCAAGGCCAGGTTGGCCGTCCCCCCTTCTTCGTCCCCCCCGAAAACGGCGGCCAGCTCCATCCCCGTCTGCGCATCATACGCCTCTGCGGCGATGGTGCCGTCCACGCGGTATTCCGTCGTCAGTTCGACCGGGTAGTTCTGGCGGGGCGCGCCCAGGGGACCCACAACCAGGTGGCCGAGGCTCACCAGTTTTTCCCCCGGATCGCGGTACTGCACGAAGTCGAGAACGATGCGCTCCTGCTTAGGCCGGCTGGTGTAGTAGGTCTTGCGCACCTTGATAGGCAGGGTCATGTTCTTCTTGATCAGGGGGTCTACGGCCACCCTCCCGCTGGCGGGGTCCACGGTGCGCACGCCGACATGATATCCGCTCACCCCTTTCAGCTCGGGCGGTATGTGGAACATCTCCGCCTCGCCGCTGAGCTGGCTGGCATGAATGGCGGCTCCGTAGGCCACCGCCTTGCTCGGCTCGTGATAGAGCACATTCTGGCCGGGCTTGGAGAACATCTGCCGTAGCCGGGCCTCCGCCATGGGCACCAGCGAGGAGCCGCCCACCAGCAGCAGGTGGTTCACGTCCCCCGGCTGGAGCCCGGCCTCCCGAACACATCGCACCGTTTCTGCCTCGGTCTGGTCGACGATCTCCTTGATCGCAGCCTCAAACTCGCCCTGCCGGATCTCCACCTCGACCGCCTGTCCCCCTAGGAGCACGAGCTTGCGCACCCCCTTCTTGCCGGGCATGCAGAGCTCGATCTTGATCTCCTCGGAGACTCGCCGCAGCTCGAGCAGCGTACGGGCCCCGGTCGCGATGGGCTTGCCGAGTGCCTTCTGGAACTGGGAGAGGACCATCTCCCCGACCTTCTCGTCGATCTCCTTGCCTCCCAGCTCGGTGAGGCCGGTCTTGGCCAGGACGTAGACCCCGCTTGCGTCCATGCTGAGGGCGGTGGCATCAAAGGTTCCGCCGCCAAAATCGTAAACGAGGAGGATCTTGTCCCGGGTGGAGGTCTCCACCCCGTAGTGCAACGCCGCCGCCACCGGCTCCTCCACCAGGCCCAGCACGGTGAGCTTGGCCAGGGCGGCCGCATTCAGCAGGGCTTTGCGCTGGGGGTCGTTGAAGTGCGCGGGCACGGTGATCACCGCGCGCTCCACCCGTCCCGAGGAAGCACTCTCGGCATCGAAGACCAGCTTCTTCAGGACGAGGGCGGAGAACGCCTCCGGCAGCCAGCCCGAACCCTTCTCGTCGAAGAAGAGCGGCTCCGGGATGCCGAGGTGCCGCTTGAAAAAGCGGACGACCTGTATCGTGGGGTCGTTCTCCAGGAGGGCCTCGGCAAGGCTCCCCACGAACGCGCTGCCCTGCGCGACGTGTACCGCGGAGGGCGTGTGAAACACCTCGGGGTCTGACTGGTCGGGGATGAGATTGGGCCTTCCCTCGACGTCCATCTCCGCCACGAGCGAGTACGTGGTGCCGAGGTCGATTCCTACCTTCATTTACTCGTGGGTTCGGCTGCGGGCGGGGCCGTGGCCGGGGTCGGGCCGGGGAGGGACGCAGCTACCGCCGGGGCCAGCTTGCTCGCTTCGGCGGCAGGCGGCGCCGGCGTCGGGGTCGTCGAAGGAGCCGGAGCGGCGGGCGCCGGGGCCGGGGCGGCCGGCTTACTCACTTCGGCGGCGGGTGGCACCGGAGCCGGAGACGCCGGCGTCGGAGTCGTCGAAGGAGTGGGGGCGGCCGTCGCGGCCGGTGCCGGCTTGCTCGCCTCGGCGGCAGGTGAAGCGGGAGCCGGAGGCGCCGGCGTCGGAGTCGTCGAAGGAGTGGGGGCGGCCATCGCGGCCGGTGCCGGCTTGCTCGCTTCGGCGGCACTTGAAGCGGGAGCCGGCGGAGCCGGCTTAGGGGTCGTCGTAGGGGCGGGCGCGGTCGCCGGGGCGGGTGCAGCCGGCTTGCTCACGGCCGCGGCGGGTGGCGCGGGAGCCGGCGGAGCCGGCTTAGGCGTCGTCGTAGAGGCGGGGACGGCCGCCGAGGTCGGTGCCGCCGGCGTGCTCCCGGCAGCTAGAGGTCGAGCTGGAGCGGCCGGGGGCGGGGCGGCCGAGGTCGGGACCGCTGGCTTAGCCGCCGCGGCCGCAGGAATGGTGGCCTTTGCGGGCAGTGCGGGCGCGGGAGCGGCTGCCGCGGGCTTTGCCGCGGGAGCGGCCGCGCGTGCCACGGCCTGCGCCTTCATGGCCGCGAACCTCGCCTTGGCTTCCTCGAGCGCACTCGGTTTGGCGGGACCCGCGGGAGTAGCGGCAGCCGCCGCGGGCTTCGCGGCACCCGCCCGGAGGGCCGCAAATTTTGCCTTGGCCTCGTCGAGAGCACTGGGCTTGGCTGGCCCTGCGGGCGGGGCGGCAGCCGCGGGCTTCGCGGGCGGAGCCGCCGGGCGGCCAGCCGCAGCTTGCGCTTTCAAGGCCTCGATCTTGGCCTTGGCGTCTTGGATCGCGCTCGAGGGGGCCCCGGCCCCGGCGGATGCCGCTGCGCCTGCCGCCGCCGCGGCTGGCTTGGCGGCGCCTGGCGCCCCCGGTTTCGGCAGCAGGGGTTTGAGATCGCCTCGCACTTGCGCGAGAGCGACCACGATCCCTTCCTTGGACTTGATGGGGATAGCCAGCTTCTTCTCGGCCACTTCCAGTTGCGTGAGCTGGCGGCTCAACCGCTCCTTCTCGGGGCTGGCCTCGGCACCTCGGCGTGCCTGGTAGTCCTTGACCGCCGCGTCCACATCCGCGAGCACGCTCGCAATCTGCTCGTTCATGTGCTGGAGGAGGATCGTCGACCAGTTCTTCTGAACATCGGTGAAGATCCGCTTGAGGTCCGGTCGCAGGGCGGTGCGGGCGGCCTCCAGCTCCTTCTCCAGATTCTCCACGCGCTGCTGGCGGGTAGAGCTGATCACGCTGTAGGTGCCGATGAGAACAAGGAGAATCGTGGCCGGCACGGTGAACTCCCGGTACTGCCTCATGAGCGAGGACATCCCGAACATGGAGGCGGCCATGACCAGGATCATCGAGTACTTTCTTACGGAGGCGAAGTACTCGCTGAACCCATGGTGTGGCATCTCGCCCCGGTACTGGGCTTGGAAGGCGATGCTCATGTCCATCATGCGCCGCACCCGATCCTCGGTGAGGTAGGCGAAGTGCGGCACGAAGGGCGGCCCCTGGGCCTGGGCGATCTCCCTCTCGATCTCCTGGGCCAGCAGCCGGAAGAGGTCGTTCAGGGCCACCACATCCCCTGCGCAATGGCGAGCAACGCGATCCCGGATCGTCTTGAGGAGCTTCTGCTCGAAGGCCGGGGGGATGCGGCACTCGATCTTGGTCGTGCCCTCTCTCTCGTCCAGCTCGTCGAGGGCGAGCATCATGGCCTCGGTTTCACGCGAGAGCGTGCCCGCGGCCAGTCCGAGCAAATCCTGCAACCTCTCGACGGCCCCTCGTTCAAACTCTTGGGAGTGGCGCTGGATACGGGCCTTGATGTCCGGTATGAGATCGGCCCCCACTTGCGGGCCGGCCTTGGCCGCGCCGGGGCCGGTCTTGCCGATCTTGGCCTGGGTCGCGGCCTTCTTGGTCCGGAGATCGCGGGCCTGCTGCTGGAGGACGATGTCGAAGACGCCGCAGAGCGACTCCAGGGCCCCTACCGTGGAGTGAGCGCGGAAGAGGTCGTGGGCGGCGTCCCAGGGGGCGACGGACAGGCGGGCCTGAAAGGACGTCTCGGGAATGGTAGCGGGGACGTCGCCGAGCAGGGCCGTCCAAGCCGACGCTTTTGCGCGCTCGTCGAGATGCTTGACCGCCGGATCGTCCGGGGGCCCGATGACGACGACGCTGGGGCGGTCTTCCACGAGGCTTTCCAGGGCGGCCATGTTCTCCGGGTGCAGCGCGGTGGGGCTCCCAACGAGCAGGATCAGCACCGCGGGTCGAGGGGTCCCGGCGGGCACGGCCCCGCCGGACGCCAAAGAGCGGATGCGCGCTCGAAGGGGGACGAGGCCGGGGCCCCCGGGTAGCTCCACGACCGTGGGCTCGATCGTTCGCGCCTGCAGGGGGGCGGGGGGGAAGCCGGCCCCGATCCAGCCCGCCACTCGACCCGCCTGGTCGCCCGCCACCGGCGCCACCACGACCACCTCGACATCGAGGGCTTTGCGCGAGGAGTAGTCTTCGAGGCTGGCCAGACCCTGGCCCACGGATTCGAGGCCCGGCAGGCCGCCGGTCTCCTTGATCGCCTTGTCGAGCTCCCCGATCATCTGGCGCACGGTGGGGAGGGCGGTGGGTAAGGTGACCTTGATCAAAGCCATTGGCCTGCCTCCTAGAGGCGGGAATGGAGGGCGTTCGACGAGCGCGCAGACTCTAGGAGGGTAGCCGAGGGCGCAGGTCGCCTGTCCGCCTATATTAGAGCGGCCCTACCGTAACCCACGACCTACCCGCCGTCAAGCCGCTTGCCCAGCCCTTCGCCCCCCGTTTGCCCGGCCTTGCCTCCCGGGTGCCGGGCAGGCCCCGCAAACCGATCTTGATCGCGGCTTGGCTTGGGGGATATACTCCTGCTCCCCTCCGCGAACGATTGAGGTTGCCGAGAACCGAAGTGCACTCTCGAACGAGGTTGCGATATATGAGACACCCATTTCGCGCTGCCGCCGTGGCGGCTCTGGCCGTCACCTTTGGGATCCTCCCCGCGTCGACGCGAGCGGAGACCAAGCCCGTGGGGTGGTCAGCCAACGTCAACCTGGGAGCGGTATTGAC
>DATMQU010000728.1:0-3331 GCA_035566715.1 Vicinamibacteria bacterium | reverse complement strand
TGCCCATGCAGCGGGCGGACTTCGCGGGCCTCTTCCGCGAGATGCACGGCACCCCCGTGACCATCCGGACCCTGGACCCGCCGCTCCACGAGTTCCTGCCCAAGCGGGAGGAGCTCATGGTCAAGGTCGCCGTGCTTAGGGCCAAGGGCGAAGCCAAGAACAAGAGGGCCATCGCGGAAGGGGAGAAGCTGCTGCGGGCGGTGGAGGAGCTCCACGAGTTCAACCCCATGCTCGGCCATCGGGGATGCCGCCTGGGCATCACGTATCCGGAAATGACCCGCATGCAGGCCCGGGCCATCTTCGAGGCCGCGCTCCAGGTCGCGAAGAAGGGCACCCCCGTCAAGACCGAGGTCATGATCCCCCTCGTGGGCCATGTGGAGGAGCTCCGGCGGCAGAAGAAGATTGTGCTCGAGGAGGCGGAGAAGGTCCTGGGCAAGGACGGCTCGGGCGTCGAGTACCTCGTGGGCACCATGATCGAGGTGCCGCGGGGGGCCCTCACCGCGGACGAGATCGCGCGCGAGGCCGAATTCTTCTCCCTCGGGACCAACGACCTCACCCAGATGGGATTCGGACTCTCCCGGGACGACGCCGGCAAGTTCCTCCTCTACTACCAGGAGCACGGCGTGCTCGACAAGGACCCCTTCGTGTCCCTCGACGAAGGGGGGGTGGGGCAGCTGGTGGAGATCAGCGTCCGCAAGGGGCGGCAGGTCAAGCGGGACCTGAAGATCGGGGTCTGCGGGGAGCACGGGGGCGATCCCGCCTCCATCCACTTCTTCCACCGGGTGGGGCTCGACTACGTTTCCTGCTCACCCTACCGGGTCCCCATTGCCCGCCTGGCCGCGGCCCAGGCCCAACTCGAGAAGCCGGTCGGGGATTGAACGGTCGCGGCGGGGGAGGGGGGCCTCGCATCGAGCGCCTCCCGGAGGACCTTGTCAACAAGATCGCGGCCGGAGAGGTAGTAGAGCGGCCGGCCTCGGTGGTGAAGGAGCTGGTCGAGAACGCGATCGACGCCGAGGCCCGCACCGTGCAGGTGGAGATCGAGGCGGGGGGCAAGGCGCTGATCCGGGTGCGCGACGACGGCCTGGGCATGAGCCGGGAGGATGCCGAGCTAGCCTTAGAGCGCCACGCCACCTCCAAGCTGAGGGCGCTCACGGACCTGCAGGCCGTCACCACCCACGGCTTCCGGGGTGAGGCCCTCCCCTCCATCGCCAGCGTCTCCCATCTCGTGCTGCGCACGCGGGATGAGGGCAACGCCGCGGGCACGGAGGTGGAGTTCCGGGACGGGCGGAAGATCCACGTGAGGGACGCCGGGCACCCGCGGGGGACGACGGTGGAGGCGCGGGACCTCTTCGGGGGCGTGCCCGCGCGGCGCAAGTTCCTCCGCGCGGAGTCGACGGAGGCCGCCCACGTGGCGGAGGCGGTCACGCTCCTGGCCCTGGCTCGACCGGAGATCGGCTTCGTCCTGAAGTCGGGAGGCCGGACGGTCCTGGAGGCGCCGGCGGTCGAGAGCCTGCCGTCGCGGGTCTACCAAGTCTTCGGGAAGGCCTTCTTGGAGGACCTCCTGGCCGTCGACGGCGGGGAGGAGTGGGTGAGGGTCGAAGGCTTGGTGTCGCGGCCCGATCGCCCCCGCCCGCCCCGGTCGAGCCTCCGGTTGTTCGTGAACCGTCGGCCCGTGCGCGACCGGGCCCTGGCCAAGGCGGTGAGCGAAGCCTACCGGGCGGCGGGGGCCGGGGACCGGGGGGCGGAGGCCGTCCTTTTCGTGGAGGTGCCCCCCCACCTCGTGGACGTCAACGTCCATCCCGCCAAGACCGAGGTGCGCTTCGCGGACACCCGCACCGTCTTCACGGCCGTGGAGCGCGCGGTCCGGGGAGCCCTCTCGGGGGGCGTGCGACAAGCGCCGCGCGCGGACACGGCGCGGGTGGAGGGGGCGGTCCAGGCCTTTCTGGCCACGGGAGGTGGGGAGGGAGCGGTCCGGTTGGGCCATTTTGGGGCGTCCCCCGGGCTGGTGGCCGAGGGCGGGCCCTCCACGGTCGGGGGGCCCCCCGTGGTGCTGGGCCAGCACCGCGACACCTACATCGTGGTCACGGACGGCGAGGATCTGATCCTCGTGGACCAGCACACCGCCCATGAACGCGTGCGCTTCGAGCGCCTGCTCGAGGACCTCGGGCGGGGCGCGGTGGAATCGCAGATCCTCCTCGCGCCCCAGGTGGTTACGCTCCCCCCCGAGCTGCGGCCGGTCCTGGAGGCGGGGCACGAGTGGCTGGCCGCCTTCGGCTGGGACGTGGAGGAGTTCGGGGGAGGCTCCGCCCGCGTCCGGGCCGTGCCCGCCCTCCTCAGTGGGCGCGACGCGGCGTCCGCGCTGGAGCGCTTCCTGCGGGATCTCCGGGAGCGGGGGGAGGGGGAATGGATCGTGTCGGGCGCGCAGGAACGCTCGGCCGCCACCCTCGCCTGCCACTCAGCGGTGCGGGCGGGCCAGACCCTGTCCCCGGCGAGCATGGCCGCCATCGTGCGCGATCTGGGGGCCACCGCCCATCCCACCCTCTGTCCCCATGGCCGGCCGACCAGCGTTCGCATCCCGCGCGAGGACGTGAGCCGCTGGTTTGGGCGCACGGGCTGGCGGCGCCAGTGAGGGCCCGCCTGTCGCCGAAGAGGGGCGAGAGCGCGGCGGCCTGGCGCCGCTACCTTCTCGGCCGCTTCCTCCAGGTCACGGGCCTCATGGTGACCCTGGTGTCGGCGACGGCCTTCTTCGGCACCCCGAGCACGGTCGCCATGCTGCGCATGATGCTGGCAGGGGTGGCGATCTTTGTTCCCGGGTGGCTCTTGGCCCGCAGGGACCCCCGGGGAGAGTGAGGTCCCCCACGCGGCGAGGGAGGTCAGTGGGAATGGAGGGGAGCGTAGGCGCGGAAGGCCTCGAGGATGCGGCGGGTGAGGGGGCCGGGGCGGCCCTCTCCGATCGGGGTTCCGTCCACGGCCCGGATCGGCACCGTCTCCCGGGTGGTGCTGGTCAGGAAGGCCTCGTCCGCGGTCATCAGGTCGGGGACGCGTACGGTTTGCTCCCGCACCGGGAGACCGAGGTCAGGGAGCAGATCAAGGAGAACCGCCCGCGTGACTCCGGCGAGGATCCCCGCCGTGAGAGGGGGCGTGAGTACGGTTCCGCCTTTCACGATGAAGAGGTTCGTGCTCGCTCCTTCCGTGATCTCGTCCCGCTCATTCAGGAGCACGGGCTCCTCCGCGCCCCGGGCCTGGGCCTCCCGCACGGCCAGGATGTTGTTCAGGAGGTTGCCGGACTTGATGGCGGGATCGAGGGCGCGGGGGTGGTTGCGGCGGATGG
>DATMQU010000727.1:0-6472 GCA_035566715.1 Vicinamibacteria bacterium | reverse complement strand
CCTCCAAGGGAATCGAGAGCGTGCCCGAGCTTGAGTCGCCGGCCAGGAGGCGCGCCACGCCCGGCAGCGGAGGGGCGACCGTCCACACGAGCGCACTGCTCTCCGTCTCCACCACCACCGGCCAGCCGTAGCGGCCGCTCGCCTCCTTCACAGAGTTCGCGAAGGGCTTGGCGGGGGCCCCGGCCAGGCCGATCGAGTAGACGGGCAGAATCGCGGTCCGGAGCCGCGGGTCGCGTATCTCGAGTAGTCCCGGATCGGGATCGAGGTCCTCCTCGCACGCACGGCGGTTGAACTGAAGCTCGAAGTTCGGATAGCCGGGGAATAGGAAGCAGAAGAGACCCATTCGGTTGTGGTATCGCTCCCGCCAGAGGATTCGCCGGTAATCCGGGTTGAAGGCCTGGACGCGGGAATAGTTCATGAGCATCGCGGCCTGGGTCACACCGCGCGGATAGTCCACTTCGGCGGGGGCCAGGATGCGAGAACCCGGCGAGCGGGCCGTGGTCTCCCGCACCGTGCCCAAGAAGGCGGCCCGCTCCGGCTCTCCGACGCGAAAGCCCACCCAGATCCGCTTTCCCAAGAGAAACGAGCCCACGTCCAGGAGGCACACCGCACCGAGCCAAACGCCGAGGGCGACCGCGATCCGTCGGGGGCCATGCCGCAGGCCCAGAGCGGCCAGGATGCCGAGCGGGAAGATCAGGTGGATCGCGAATCGATAGGCGTGGTTGTTCCAATGCCAGAGGTGGTTGAAGGCGAGGAACAGGGTTGCCCCCAGCATGGCCAGGGCCCAGACCAGTACCGGCCGTTCGCGATAGCGGGGGAAAGCGAGGGCCGCCGCCAATGCGTAGGCCGTATAGAAGAGCGCCAGGCCCGCGAGCCCGACCGCTGCCCGCTGAACCTCGGCGTCCTGCACCACGGCCAGGACGCGGGCGTGGCGCGCCAGCTGGAAGAGGTAGGGCGCAGCCACCAGGCCAGCCGTCCCGTAACTCCACAGGTAGAACGACTTCTTGGAGTCGAAGACGAAGGTGGCGGCCAGAGCCCCGGCGCCCAGGGCCATGAGGCCCCCCGTGGGAAGCAGGGGACACGTGGCCACCAAGAAGGCGAAGGCGGCGGCCACCAGACCCAGGGCGAGAAGCCAGATCCAGAAACGGGGCTGTCGGGGCCGCTCGAGGCCGTTGCTCAAGACAAGGTAGACGAGCTGCACGAAGGCCGCGTTCACGAACGTGAGGGTATGGGTCTGGAACAGGAGGGCCAGGAGCGCCCCCGCGGCGATCGCCCGCGGCACGCTGAAACGCTGGTAGGCGAGATGGGTGAGGGCCAAGCAGGGCAGGAAGAGCACCCACCCGAGGCTCTGGGCCGTTCCCAGGGAAATGGTGTGGAAGGGTACGTGCAGGATGAAATTCAGGGGGAAACCGGACCCGGGGTCTGGCCGGTCGAGGATGAAGGAGTTGCCTCCCAAAGAGATCAAGAGGCTTGCCCAGAACGCGACCCCCGAATCACGGACGACGGCGGCGATGGAGTAATAGTTCAGCAGCAAGAAGGCGAAACCAAGCAGAGGGCCGTAGATCACGGCCTGCACGGTCATGGCCGGCCAATGACCGACCTCCGCGATCAAGTTGATCAGGGCATCGGAGAGGTAGTAGGCGTAGACGGGGAATTCCCCAGAGGAACCGTCGCTCAGGTAGTGATGCGGCGGCAGCACCCACCACTTCCCGGTGGTGGTCTGGGAGACGCCCTCGGGGTGGTTGAGCCAGATGGGCCAGTCCAAGCCCCTCCGGGCCACGTCACCCAGCACCGGGCTGACATAGAGCAATGCCACCAGGATGGCGCAGCCAAGTACAGCCCAGGTGATCGAAGCGGGGCGCCTCACGTGACGGTAGCGTTCACCGGAGGCTCGCCCGGTCTTGCTGGAATCCGGGGGGCAGGGGCCCGAGGGGATGAAGCCCACGGGAGCGGAGAGGCCACGGCCAGGAGTAAGTCCTTGGACGGTGGCGCCGGGCCGCTACTCGACCCGACCTCGACTTTGCTCGGCATTCCGGGGCATCTTATCAAAGCGGTCCCACGCGGGCGCCGCGGGGCCTCCGCTCGGGACGCCATCCTCGCATCCGGTCCCTTCGAGTCCGTCCGTCGTGCGACGGGTTCGTCGACAGGTGCGCCTTAAGTTCAGTCCGATCACGTTCTACGCAGACCCCAACCGGCTCTGGCTAGCGGCCCAGCAGATCACCTCCTACGTGAACTCGAATGCGGTTCCTCTTTTGTTTGAGTCTATATGACTGGTAACATTTGCCAATGAAGTTCACAATCCAGTGCAGTGCTCACCCGCTGTGCCAGTGGCTACGGAACGGGGATGACATGCGGGAGTTGTTCCGGGCTGCTGAGGAGCACGCGGCCGCTGCGAAACACACTAGGGACGAAATCCGCCGCGCTGTTCTTCTTGCCAACGAGAGGAGCGCGCGGGAGACTCGAGAAAATGCGCTCCGTGCAGCTAGGAGGCGGACGCTGTCGAACCAGCTGCCACGTGCGACCACGGTGGTGACACCTAGGCACGAAAGCGAGATGCAGGATCACGAGTTCGCGCTCGTCTATGAGGACGCGGCTGGTAACAAAGTCCGCAAGCTGCGGATCGACGACGCTGTGCACGTGCGGGCTGCGCTCGCGTGGTTTAACCAGATACAGGTGCCGGCCCACATGAAGGCCGAGGCCCAAGCGAAGATAATGGCCGCGGCGAAGCGACTCGCGCAACCCGAGGATGGCGAACCCTAGCCTTTGCAACTGCTTCCCGTCTCATCGGTACTTTTTTCCGTGATCTGACTCATTTGACAAGGTAAGCCGGCAGGTCTAGTTTGGAGTCCAGTTGACGACCCCCCCGGGCAGACCATTACCCCGGTCCGCCTCCCTCCGGTGTGGGCGCGGAGGGTAGTCTTGTGGCCAGAGTCGCGAAGGGCCGGCCGTGAAACAGGAATCCTGGAGGCCATTTCCATGACCCGTCTGCTCCGATGCGGGATGCTCCTCACCTTCGTCGCACTCGCTCTTGTGGGGCGGGCCTCGGCCGACGATCCCCCCTCGCGCGTCGCCCGCCTGAGCTACGTCGATGGCTCGGTGTCTTTTCGGCCGGGAAACCTGGACGATTGGGCGCCCGCCTCGCGCAACCGTCCCTTGACCACGGGTGACCGTCTCTGGACGGACAAAGGCTCGCGAAGCGAGCTGCACCTGGGGAGCACGACCGTCCAACTGGGCCCCGAGACCGCCTTTGCCTTCCTGAACCTGGACGACAACGTGACCCAGATGCAGGTGACGCAGGGCTCGCTGCGCGTCCATGTGCGCAACGTCCTCGAGGGAGAGTCGATGGAGGTGGACACGCCGAACGCGGCCGTGTCCCTGCTTCATCCCGGGACCTACCGCATCGACGTGGACGCGAACGGGGACTCCACGGTGTCCGTGCGCAAGGGGGATGCCGAGGCCACGGCGGAGGGCTCGGAAGTGCCCCTTCACGCCCAGCAGGTCGGGGTCTTTCTGGGCGCCCATCCGCCCATCTACGACATTCAGGAAGAGAGCGCTCCTGACGATTGGGACCGGTGGTGCGCGGAGCGCGAGCGCCGCTACGAGGAGCCCCGCGTCTCCGCCCGGTATGTGTCTCCCGAGGTCGTCGGCTCGGAGGACCTCGACGGGTACGGCCGCTGGCGCGAGGTCCCGAACTACGGCTCGGTGTGGGTTCCGACAAGCATGGGTTCGTCCTGGGCGCCCTATCGCGCAGGGCATTGGGGTTATGTGGCTCCGTGGGGTTGGACGTGGATCGATGACGCTCCCTGGGGCTTTGCACCGTTCCACTACGGACGCTGGGCGCAAGTGTCCGGGGAATGGGTCTGGGCTCCGGGGACGATCGTGGCCCGGCCCGTCTATGCCCCCGCGCTGGTGGCCTTCGTGGGAGGGAACAGTTGGAGCGCTTCCCTCTCTATCGGCGTGGGGGGCGGCGTGGCCTGGTTCCCGCTGGGTCCGCGCGAGGCCTACTATCCCTCTTACGCGGTTAGCCCCGGCTATGTGCGAAACATCAACGTCACCCACGTCAACGTGACGAACATCAACGTCACGAATGTCAACGCGACCAACGTCACCTATGTCAACCAGTCCGTGGCGGGTGCGGTCACGGCGGTCCCCCGCAACACATTCGTTTCCGCACAACCGGTCGCGGCGGCGGCGGTGGCGGTCCCCGTGAGCGCGGTGGCCTCCGTGCGGGCCGGCGGCGCTCCCATGGGGGTCCAGCCGACCTCGCAGAGCGTCCTGTCCCGACCGGTCACGGCCTCGGCGGCGAGCGTTCCCCAACCCCCGGCCGCGGTTTCCGGGCGGTCCGTGGTAGCCAAGATGACGCCCCCTGCGCCCGCTCCCGCTTTTGGGGCCTCCGGCCACGCGGCCCCCGTGGTGACGAACACACTGATCAGGCCAGCGATTCCGCCGCCCGGGACATCGGCTGTTGCCATGCGCCCGTCTCGCGCGACGCTCCCGCCTCCCCGGCCCGCGTCGGCCCCCGCGGCCTCCTTCGCTGCCGGCGGGAAGGTGTCCGCCGCGCCCCGAGCAACGTCCCAACCGACGGGAGTCTCGGCTCCGGCAACGGGGCCCACGACAGGGGGAGCGGCGAAGCCGCCCCTCGCCGCCGGCGGGAAGGTGTCCGCAGCGCCCCGAACAACGTCCCAACCGACGGGAGTCTCGGCTCCGGCAACGGGGCCCACGACAGGGGGAGCGGCGAAGCCCCCCCTGAACGACCGGCCGGGCCACGCGCCGTCCCGCGGGGCGGGTCCGCAATCGACCGGGGCCTCTTCCACAGGAGCCGCGAACCCGGGAGCGGCGGGGACGGTTCACCCCCACACGGCGGCCAAAACCGACTCTAGTACGCGGCAGGGGCAGGGCGCTTCGGGTGGCTCTCAACCACAGAATCCAAAGGCAGCCGGCTCCCAACCAACCCCGAAGGCGGGGGATACGGGAGCGAGTCACCCGCACGCAAACTCCGCGACAGCGGGCAACGGATCCGGTGGTCACCCGCAGCACTCTGCCACGGCAAAGGATGGCGGCTCAGGGGGGTCGGGCCACCCCGCCCACACGAACCCCGAGGCGGCTCATCCGCAGCACAATCCGCCCGCCACTCAGCCGGCTCAACATCAAGGAGGCTCCGGCGGCGCTCCTCATCAGGCGTCCCCCGCGGGGCACGAGAAGGCGCCCGAAGCGCACCGCCCCCCTCCTCCGCATCCGCAGCCAACACCGACGCCCCATCCGCACAACTAGAGCGATCGGGGGAGGGGCTCAAACACTTCAGGCCGAAGCCGGCTCTCGCTGAAGGCCCGGTTTCGGGGGCCGGGAGGCGACAGCCGGCGAGGCTCCCGGCTCTCGCCGCAAACCTCGGCGACTGGTCCCCCGGTCTGACAAGAGGGGTCACCGGCCTTCGCGTTGGTGGACGGCGCATCCGGGGCGAGTCGTGGACGGCGGTCTCGAAACGCCCGGGGTTCTCCACGCGCGAGTGCTAGAATCCGTGGCCTCCATGAGCCCCCCGGAGGAACCACCGCGGCCGTCCGTCGGCCGGGGCCGCGGTTCGCTCGTCCTCGGGTCCGCCTTCTTCCTTCTTTATCTGGGCTGGGGCCTGGCCTTCCACATGAGGGCGCCCCGCGTGTTCCAGTACACCGATCAGGTCTTCGATGCCGACATCCCTACCCGCATCATGGATCTCGCGCGCTTCGGAGGCCCGCACCGGACCCGGCTTCACCCCCTGTTCGTGCTCCTCCTGAACCCCATCGGCCAGGCGGTGCGGGCGGGGCTTCGGGGGGCCGGGCTCGATCACTCGGGGCGGTTGACGGCCATCTTCATGTGCGCCGTGGCCGGGGCCCTGGGCGTCGTCTTCTTCCGCGTCCTCCTCGACCGTTTGGGCCTCGGCCCCCGGCTCCCCTGGCTCGGGAGCATCGTCTTCGGCTTGTCCTCGAGCCAGCTCTTCTTCGGCTGCATGCCCGAGAGCTTTGTCTTCTCCGGCCTCAGCCTGGTGATCCTATTCGCGCTCTCCGCCGACCCCCGCCCGCGGCCGGGCCCTCTCTTCCTGGCCGGCATCGGCTCCTTCGCCATGGCGGTCACCAATCTGGCCGGGGCGCTCCTGGCGCGGGCGTCGTCCTTGGATTGGGTCCGCCCGCGTCCAGCCCTGAGGCGCCTCGCGATCTTCGGGCTGGGAATCGTCCTCTTGACCGCGCTCCTGAGCCTGGCCCAGGTCTGGATCTACCCGGGGAGCTCCCCCTTCTTCATGCCCACGACCCTCCATCGCGATGATCTGTTGAGTTTCGTCTGGCCGGCGTGCCTGTCCGAGCTGGCCACCCGGGAACCGGAGGTGATCGGGCACCTCTTCTTCGCCAACCTCGTCGCCCCGAAGCTCGAGGTGACGGAGCCGGGCGGGTTGCGGACGGAGGTCGACTTTGGACCAATTTCCCTCGACTCCCTGCGGGCGGGG
>DATMQU010000726.1:0-5052 GCA_035566715.1 Vicinamibacteria bacterium | reverse complement strand
TAACGGACCCTTTGCGATCTTCGGGTTCCGCGACGACGGGGACGACGTGACCACCGCGACGGCCGGAACGCAGGTGTTCCCTGCTCCCAGTTCGCCCCCCGGGCCGTCGGTGACGACGTTCCTCCCCGTGGTGGCGCTCTTCACCCGGACCTTTGACGCGGGGCCAACTACGAACGCGTCCGCCCCCACGCCGTTCCCGGTCTTCCGGGGCACGGTGCAGCCGGCGACGGCCTTCACCAACGACACCCCGCCGCGGGGCGTGGTGTTCTTCGCGGGAACGCGTTTCAACCCGCCCCTGAGCGCGTACGCTCCGGTGCCGCCTCCCTACCCGTGTCGTTCCAGCTTTGACAGCATCCTCTATGCCCTGGGTTCGCAGAGTGGAAACGCCGCCTACGACCTGAACGCGACGGGCGACAACGCCTACAGCATCTTCCGGGACAGCCGGCTCGTGGCCATAGGGACCACCGCCGACCCCAGCCAGACCACGGGTGCCACCCTCAACAAGGACGAAGGGCTCATCAAGGCGGGAGCGCTGCCCGCCCCGCCGCCGAAGGCCGGTCAGCCGGCGACGGTCGGCGGCAGCGTTACTCCGGCAGCGATCAACGGTGTTCCGCAGATGAGGTTCGGATCGACGGCCTGCCAATAGCGTGCTCCGAGCCCACCCCTCCCGTTGGGGAGGGGTGGGCTCCGCACAGCAGGGGGCCCGCGGGTCGGCTTCCTTTTAGGCCATCGCGGGTGTAATCTGAATATATGGCGGTCAGAGCCTCCGATTTTGTAGTCTGCCCGGCCTGCAACTCGCGGAACAACCCCAAGAGAGAGTTCTGTGGACGGTGCGGGGAGTCCCTCGCGGGGGCCACCCTGACGACCGCTGCCCCCCTCTTTCCGACCGACGCCGAGCCCGAGCCCGAGGCGCCGACCTCGGGAGGGACGGGCCTTTTCGGCGATTTGGTGGGTCTCGCGGCGGCCCTGCTGATCCTGGCCGTGGGGTGGCGGGTGGCGCGTGGGGCCACGAGCACTTCCAGCCCGGCCCTTTTCACCCTGGCCACCCAGCAGCCCCGTCCCGCTCCTGTCGCGACGGCGACCCCGGAGTTGCCGGGGGCCCGGGACTTCGAGGAGGGCCGCTCGCTCCTGGCCCGCGGCGACGCGGCGAGGGCGATATCCCCGTTGTCCCGCGCGGTCAGCGCCGCCCCTTCGAACGCGCTGTTTCAGGAAGTTCTCGGCCAAGCCTTTTGGGCCGTCGGTTCCCGGGAGCAGGCCCTGGCCCACTACGGGGAAGCCGCGAGGCTCGACCGCCGTCAGTTCGGCATGAGGCTGGCGGAGCGCCTCGCGGAGGCCGGGCGCGACACGGACGCGGCCCGAGCCTATGGTCAGTTGCTGAGCGTCAACCCCGACGACCCCGTCGCCCAAGAGAGCCTGGCCCATACGCTCTATCGCCTGGGCGACTACGCCAACGCGGTGCCGGTCCTCCAGCGGGTGGTCCGGGTGCGGCCGGACGACCCCGTGCTCCGACAGGAACTGGGCTATGCCCTCCAGGCCACGGGGGATGGGGCGGGCGCCATCGACGCGTACCGCAGCGTCGTCGCCCAAATTCCCGGTGCCGACGTGGCGCGGGGCCTCCTCGCGGGGTTGTTGTACGAGCAGGGCAAGGAGGAGGAGGCGATCGCCCTCGCTCGCGAGGGCATCGCTCTCAACCCGGGGGCGGCCAACCTTCGCCTTCACCTGGCCAACATGCTCGAGCGCTCGGGCCGGCCCGGGGAGGCGGCCCCGGAGTACCGAGAGTACGCCCGCCTCCTCCCCCTGGCCCCCGACGCGAAAGAGTTGGAAGAGAGGGCCGATCGTCTCCAAGGCTCCTCCGGCGGTAGTTAGAGGCCGTGCGTCGCCTGCTCGTCGTTCTAACGCTTTTGCTGGTTCCAGGAGGGGTAACGGCCCAAAGCCTGGGCCAAGCCGCGGCGCAAGAGAAGCAACGCCGGGAGAAGCTGAGCCACGAGGGCAAGGCCGCTCCGGGCAAGGTCTTCACTAACGAGGACCTGAAGGGGGGGGACGGGGGAGCGAAGGAGGGTGCCACTCCCACTCGTAACCAAGAGCCCCCCGCCCGGGGTGAAGGCGGCACGGAGGGCGCCCAGGCCGCGCTCTGGCAGAAGCGGGCGGACCGGGCCCGCGGCTCGCTCAACCAACTGCAGGGTCAGCAAGCCTCGATCGAGAGCCGCATCGCCTCCCTTCGCCAGGAGCTCAACCCCATGAGCCCCTCGTATGTCCTGGACCCCAATCGGTTCCTGAGAATCCAGGACCAGATCCGGCAGGCCGAGTCCGAGCTGGCGGACGTGGCGCAGCAAGTGAAGGCCGCGCAAGAAGCCTGGAGCCAGCTCGAGGACGAGGCCCGCCGGGCCGGCGTCCCCCAGCGCGTGATCGGCGAACAAAATCACTGAAGGCGGCTTTCTCGCCCCCCCCTTGGCCGACATCCTGATCGTCGAAGACAAAGAGTCGCTCCGCACCGTGCTGCGGAAGACCCTGGAGACTCGCGGCTACACGGTGGACGAGGCGGGGGACGCCTACGAGGCCCGCCGCCGTATCCAGGCGTCGCGCTACCTCGTCGTGCTCACGGATCTGCGGCTCCCGGCGGGAACGGGCTTCGATGTCCTTCAGGCGGCCAAGGACGCCGATTCGGAGACCCCGGTCCTGGTCATGACCGCCTTTGGCACCATCGAGGAGGCCGTCAAGGCCATGAAGGAGGGAGCGGCCGATTTCCTGACCAAACCCGTGGACACCGATCACCTCCTCCTCCTGCTGGACCGGGCGATCGACCGCCGCCGGGTGCTCACGGAGCTGGTCCTTCTCAAGGAGGACTACCAGCGGCGCTTCGGCCTACCCCGCGTCCTGGGCGAGGATCCGGCCTTGAAGGAGACCTTGCTCGCCATCCAGCGCGCGGCCGCCACCGACGCCACCGTCCTCATCCTGGGGGAGAGCGGCACGGGCAAGGAGCTCATGAGCCGGGCCCTGCACCAGCTCTCGGGCCGGGCCAAGGGCCCATTTGTCGCCATAAACTGTGCGGCCATTCCCGAGGCCCTGCTGGAGAACGAGCTGTTCGGACATGAGAGGGGGGCTTTCACGGGGGCGAACGCCCGCAAGGTGGGCAAGGCCGAGATGGCCCACCACGGCACCCTCTTCCTCGACGAGATTGGGGACCTGCCCCTGGCCCTGCAGGCCAAGATCCTCCGCCTCGTCCAGGAGAAGCAGTTCGAGCGCGTGGGGGGGGTGCAGACGATCACCGTCGACGTGCGGGTCGTGGCCGCCACCAACCACGACCTCAAGCTGGCGGTGGAGCACAAGGAGTTTCGCGAGGACCTCTTCTTCCGCCTCTCCGTGTTCCCGGTGGAGATCCCCCCCCTGCGTCGACGCCGGGGAGACATCCTGCCCCTGGCGGAAGTGTTCCTGGAGCGCTACGGACGCGAGATGGGGCGGAAGGGGCTGCGCCTCTCCGACGCCGCCAAGCGCGCGCTGCTCGACCATGCCTGGCCGGGGAACGTGCGCGAGCTGCAGAACTGCCTGGAGCGGTCGGCGATCCTGGCCGAGGGGACCCTGATCGAGCCCACCCACCTGCGCTTGGTCGCGATGCCCACGGGGGGGCCGTCCCTGGCCGACGTGCTGGACCTCTCGGGCCCTCTCGCGGAGACGGTCAAGCGGGCGGGAGCGCGCGCGGAGGAAGAGGCCATCGCCCTCGCCCTCAAGGAGACGGAAGGAGACCGGGCGGCGGCCGCGGCCCGGCTGGGCATCAGCCTGGCCACGCTCAACCGGCGGTTGCGCCCGGGCGAGGGGGGCAAGCCCGCCTCCTGAGCCCACGCCGGGGGGCGATTCTCCGGGCTCCGCCGCCCCTCAGTCTTCGGTCCGGCGCTTCGGCCGCTGGTTAGCGGCGAGGACGCGCTTGCGCAGGCGGATGGCCCCCGGTGTCACCTCCACGAGCTCGTCGTCGCTTATGAACTCCAGGGCCTGCTCCAGGTTTAGCGCCCGGTGGGGGGTCAGGCGGATGGCCTCATCCGCGGTGGAGGCGCGCATGTTGGTGAGCTTCTTCCCCTTGGTCACGTTGACGTCCATGTCCGCGGGGCGGGCGTTCTCGCCCACGATCATCCCCTCGTAGACCGCCGTGCCCGGCCCCACGAATAGCTCCCCCCGCTCCTCCATGTGGGAGAGGGCGTAGGCGGTGGTGTCCCCCGGCCGGTCCGCCACCAGAACCCCCGTGGTCCGGCGCGCGATCTCCCCCTGCCACTCCACGAAGCCTTCGAAGAGGGCGTTCATGACCGCGGTGCCGCGGGTGTCCGTCATGAGCTCCGTGCGAAGGCCGATGAGCCCGCGGGTGGGGATGTGAAAGTCCAGGCGAACGCGGCCCGACCCGTGGTTCACCATCTTGACCATTTTGCCCTTGCGCATGGCCATCTTCTCGAGCACGATCCCCATGTAGGCCTCCGGCAAGTCGAGCACGAAGAGCTCCAGCGGCTCCCGCCGAACCCCGTTCTCGCTCCGGGTGATGACCTCGGGATTCGAGATCGCCAGCTCGTACCCCTCTCGCCGCATGGTCTCGATGAGGATGGCGAGCTGTAGCTCGCCCCGGCCCATGACCTTGAGGGCGTCGGTGGAGCCGGTGGGCTCCATCCGGATCGATACGTTGGTGAGCAGCTCCTTTTCCAGCCGTTCCTTGAGGTTCCGCGAGGTCACCCATTTGCCTTCGCGGCCCGCGAAGGGCGAGGTGTTGACGGAGAAGATCATGGAGAGCGTAGGCTCGTCGATGCGGAGGGGGGGGAGGGGGGCGGGGCTCTCGGCCGAAGTGACGGTCTCGCCAATGGAGATGCCCTCGAAGCCAGCCAGGGCGACGATCTCGCCGCAGTCGGCCTCCTCGACATCGATCCGCTTGAGCCCGTCGAAGGTGTAGAGCCTGGTCACCCGCGTGGTCTGAAGACTTCCGTCCCGCTTGGCTATCCCTACCGTCTCCCCCACCCGGACGCGGCCCGAGAAGATGCGCCCGATCCCCAGCCGGCCCAGATAGTCGCTGTAATCCAGGTT
>DATMQU010000725.1:0-6398 GCA_035566715.1 Vicinamibacteria bacterium | reverse complement strand
TCCATGCCCAGGGCGAAGCCGATGCCGGAGATGTCGGGGCCGCCCAGCGCGCTGACCAGACCATCGTACCGCCCGCCCCCGAGCACGCTGTTTTGGGCCCCCAGGGCGTCGCTCGTGACCTCGAAGGTGGTGCGGGTGTAGTAGTCGAGGCCGCGCACCAGGCGGTGGTTGAGCCGGTAGGGAATGCCGAGCAGCCCGAGCTCGCGGGTCACTTCCGCGAAGTGATCCCGGCATTCCGCGCACAGGTGGTCCGCGATCCGGGGCAGGGCCTCGATCACCGGCTGGTCCTCCGGAACCTTGCAGTCCAGCACGCGCAGGGGGTTGGTCTCCGTCCGCCGCTGACAGTCGGGGCAGAGGCGGGAGGCCTGGGGACGGAGGGCCGCGCGCAGGGTCTCCACGTAGGCGGGCCGGCACTTGGCGTCCCCCACCGAGTTCAGCACCAGCTCGTAGCTCTTGAGCCCGCAGGCCTCCAGGTAACCGAGCGCCATCTCCACCATTTCCGCGTCGATGGCGGGCCGGGTCAGGCCGAAGGCCTCCACGTCCACCTGGTGGAACTGCCGGTAGCGGCCCTTTTGCGGCCGCTCCCGCCGGAACATGGGGCCGAGGGCGTAGACCTTGAGGGCGGGATCGGTGTTCACGAGGTTGTTCTCGATGACCGAGCGCACGATCCCGGCCGTGGCCTCCGGGCGGAGGGTGAGGGACGCTCCGTGGTCGTCGAAGGTGTACATCTCCTTGCCCACGATGTCGGTATCGGTCCCGATGCCGCGGGCAAACAGCTCCGTCTCCTCGAAGATGGGGGTCCGGATCTCCCGGTAGCCGTAGCGGGCGAAGAGGGCGCGCGCGGCGGCCTCGATCCGCTGCCAGACCGCGACCTCGTCGGGCAGGATGTCCCGTGTCCCCTTGACGGCCCGGATGACGGTCAAGGAGCCTCCCCCGCCGGCGGGCGCCCGGGGGCCGCCGCTTCCTGGAGGTAGGTCTCCTTGTACTCGATGTAGTTCTCCGCGGAGCGGCGCAGGCCATCCCGCTCCCCGGCCGTGAGCTCGCGCCGGATCCGGGCCGGCAAGCCCATGACCAGCTGGCGAGGCGGGATCTTCATCCGCTCCGGGACCAGGGTGCCCGCGGCGATGATGCACTCCTCCCCCACCTCGGCGTCGTTCAGGATCGTGGCCCCCATGCCGATGAGGCAGCGGGGACCGATCGTGCAGCCGTGCAGGGTGACGGAGTGCCCCACCGTCACGTGGTCGCCGATCAAGGTGGGATGGTCGGCCCGGAAGACGTGCACCACGCAGTTGTCCTGGACGTTGGTGCCCGCCCCGATGCGGATGACGTTCACGTCCCCCCGGATCACGGCGTTCATCCAGACGCTGGCGTGGTCGCCCAGCTCCACCTGGCCGATCACCTGCGCGGAGACGTCCACGTACACGCGTTCCCCCAACCTCGGCCAGACGCCCCGATAAGCACGGATCATCCTCGGCCCCGCAAAAGCGGCAGTCTAGCAGAGGGCCGCGGGGGGCGGCAACGCGCGGGCGCTGGGCGAGGGCGGCGGACCGGGCTTAAGATCCCAGTATGGGTCGCGGGACGCCGGTCCCCCGACGTGCTTTCCTGGGCACGCTCCTGCGCGCGGGCATGGCCCTGCCTTTGGGGGGGCGCTTGGGGGGGGCCGTCGCCCGGGGGGCCGCGCCCACGAACTCACCCGCGCTGCGCCCCTTGCGGCCCGACCCCCTCCGGCGCTGGCGCGGCGACTCCTCGCTCGCGGCCGCCCTGCGGGCGGGCGAGCCCCTGCCCATCTCCGAACTCCGGGGCGTCGCGGCGGAAGCGCTTCTCGGCCCGCGCCTGGCCGAGCGGTTCTCCGACCTGAAGCGCCACTTCATCTTCGAGTACTACCCCTGGTACGGGGGACCCCCGTCCTACCTTCACTGGGACTACCTGGACCGGCACCCGCCCGTCGACCTCGCTTCCCACTACGTCCCCCGCCTGGGGCCCTACGACGTGGGCTCGCGGGCCGTGCTCGAGCAGCAGGCGCGCTGGATCAACGAGGCGGGGGTGGGTGCGATCGCCCTCTCCTGGTGGGGCCGCGGCAGCTACGAGGATCGGGCGGTTTCCCTGATCATGGATGTGATGGGGGACCACGACGTCAAGGTCACCTTCGCCCTGGAGTCCTACACCGAGGAGCGGGGGCGCCGTTTCGCCGACGACATCCTGTACCTGCTGGGCGAGTACGGGGAGAAGCGGCGCTTTGATGCCTTCCTGCTCCCTCGGAACGAGGACGGGTCGGAGGGCCCCGTCTTCAAGGGATTCCGCTGCATCCTTCCCCCCACCGACACCGACTGCCACGGGGTCACGAGCCCGGTCCCGGACTACACGCCGGACGCGGTCTGGCGCGAGCAGACCGACCGCCTCCGCAACACCTTGAAGGGCGACTTCGCCCACATCACGCTCCTCGCGGACTCCCTGGAGTTCAAGCGAACGCCGGACTCGGGCTTCGACGGGATCGGGATCTACGACAACTTCATCGGCCCCGAGAAGTACGCCGGCTACGCGGAGGGCGCGTCGCGGGCGGGCCTCATCTTCTCGTTCAACGTGAACCCCGGTTACGACCAGATCGAGCCGCGGGTGGTGGAGGCGGGCTCCTGCTACGCCCCCCGGCCCTTCGCCCCCGCGAGCGACGGGCTCGACTGGTCAAGGGCCGCGGACCGGGAGCGGGCGGCCGGGCTGGCGGAGGAGAGGATCCGGGCCTCCTTTGACGCCACCCTGGCCGTGCAGACCGACCCCGCCCTCACCAATGCCCGGCGGGGCGCGCTCTTCGTCTACATCAACTCCTTCAACGAATGGCACGAGGGCCACGCGCTCGAGCCCATGATGGATGCCGCCGACCTCCCGCCCGAGCAGCGCGCGCTCGGCTATCACAACCCCGCCCGGGGCGGCTACCGCCTGGACGCCCTGGCGGAGCGGATGGGCTCCCTGACCCGGCCCCCCGCGAACCGCCCCCAGCCCCCCGGCTTCCCCCGGGCGGAGGGGACCGCCCTCGGAGCGGGCGCGGGGCCGGCCTCGGGCTCCCCCGCCCGTCAGTAGCCGCGCACGGAGGGGAAGTCGGCCCTCCGGTAGCCCGTGCAGCGGCCCCGCGGATGATCGGGCGCGCACGGCCAGCCCGTCCCGCAGATCGCTTCCGCGATGGCGTGGGCGGCCACGCCGTGGCCCAGCGGGCTCGGGTGCACGACGTCCACGCGCACGTCCCAGACGTCGTAGGCCTCATAGCAGTCGAGCAGATCGACCGCCTTGAGCCCGGAGGCCCGGGCGGCGGCGGCCACCACCCCGTGCAGGTCCCGGTGGGGATAGGCGGCAAAGCGGTTGCCGAAGATCGGGAAGATGGCGACGAGCCCGGGCACGCCTCCCCCGCTCTTGAGGATGGCGGCGAGGGTGGAGAATCGGTCTTCGAGCGCCTTTCCCTGCTCGGTGACCGCCTGCTCGTAGAGGGGGCCGCGCAGGGGGTTCCGCGCGCGCACGAAGCTGCGCCGGGCCTCCAGCTCGGCCAGCCGGTACTCGAGCCAGGAGAAGAGCCGTGACCGCTCGAGCAGCAGCTCGAGGGCCCGCCCGGGGAGGGTGCGGGTCCGGTTCGAACGGTCCTCGGTGAGGCCGTACTCGTAGGAGAAGATCCCCTCCAGGTCGTTCAAGCAGAAGGCGACGAGCACGAGGTCGGGCGAGAAGCGGAGCGCCCTCACGCGCAGCATCTCGATCTCCTGGTCCAGGTTATAGCCGGGCACGCCGAAGTTCAGGACCTCCACGCGCCCCCCCCCGTCCAGCAGGCGCTCGAGGCGCCGCGGGAAGGCGTCCGCCTCCGACACCCAGTAGCCGAAGGCGATGGAGTCGCCGAGCACGGCGATGCGGCGGACCCCCGGGGCCTTGGTCTCGCTCACCTCCGGGTTCCGCATGCCGAAGGCGTTGATCCGGTACTCCACCTCCGCCTGGACCGTCGATCCCGGCTTGAGCTCGAACTGCAGGCGGGGATCGGCGCTGCGCCTTACGGTGCCGCGGTTGATCTGGACGGTGCCCACGGAGACGCCGGCGAGCCGGAAGCCCAGCTCGAGGGCGAGAAGGGTGGTGAGGAGGCTCCCCCCGGCGAGGGCCAGGGAGGGCAGGAGGCGGCGGGCGACCATGCGGGCCGAGTATAGAGTGTCAACCGCCGAATTGACCGCCCCGCCGGCGATCGGCTATCGTGCCCGCAGGACGGTCGGAACGCCTTTTCTCTTTCGACAAGGAAATGCCCGTGTCCAAAACGCCTTCGAACCCCCTCCCTCCTGCCTTCAACGGCACCCGGCGCGTGCCCCCCCCCGTCAACGAGCCCGTCAAGGCCTACGCCCCCGGCTCGCCCGAGAAGCGCGAGCTGAAGGCTCGGCTCAAGTCCATGGCCGAGGAACGGATCGAGATTCCCCTCGTCATCGGCGGCAAGGACGTGCGCAGCGGCGAGAAGGCGCAGGCCGTGATGCCCCACAACCACCGCCACGTGCTGGCCGATTGGCACAAGGCCTCGCGCGAGCACGTGCTGGAGGCGGTGGAGGCCGCCCGCGTGGCGCGGCAGGACTGGGGGAGCTGGGCCTGGGAGGAGCGGGCGGGGGTGTTCCTGAAGGCGGCCGAGCTCTTGGCCACCTCCGCGCGGGCCACCGTGAACGCCGCCACCATGCTGGGCCAGTCCAAGACCGTCTTCCAGGCCGAGATCGACGCCGCCTGCGAGCTCACGGACTTCTGGCGCATCAATCCCCACTACGCCCAGGAGCTCTACGCCGAGCAGCCCCTCTCCGACCACACCATGTGGAACCAGCTCGACTACCGGCCCCTCGAGGGGTTCGTCTACGCCATCACCCCCTTCAACTTCACGGCCATCGGCGGGAACCTCCCCACCTCCCCCGCCCTGATGGGGAACACCGTGGTCTGGAAGCCGGCCTCCTCGGCCATCCCCAGCGCCTACGCCGTCCTCCGCGTGCTGGAGGCGGCGGGCCTGCCCCCCGGGGTCATCAACTTCGTGCCCGGCGACGCGGTCATGATCTCCGACACCGTGCTCTCCCACCGCGACCTGGCGGGGGTGCACTTCACGGGCAGCACCGACGTCTTCAACCGCATGTGGAAGACGATCGGCGCCAACATGGCCGGCTACCGGTCCTACCCGCGCATCGTGGGGGAGACGGGCGGCAAGGACTTCATCCTGGCCCACGCCTCCGCCGATCCGGCGGCCCTGGCCGTGGCCATTGCCCGGGGCGGCTTCGAGTACCAGGGCCAGAAGTGCTCGGCGGCGAGCCGCGTCTACGTGCCGAAGTCGATCTGGAAGGACGTGCGCGACCGAACCACGGCCATCATCGCGGACATCCGGATGGGGGACGTGGCCGACTTCCGCAACTTCATGGGGGCGGTCATCGACCGCCGGGCCTTCGAAAAGATCGGGGAGTACCTCGCGGACGCGCGCGGGAACGCGCGCATCGTGGCCGGAGGGGGCTCAAACGCCGAGACCGGCTACTTCATCGAGCCCACGCTGGTGGAGACCACGGATCCTGCCTACCGACTGCTCCGGGAGGAGATCTTCGGCCCCGTGGTCACCGCCCTCCCCTACGACGACGACAAGTGGGAGGAGACGCTCCGGATCGTGGATGAGACCTCTCCTTACGCATTGACGGGGGCGGTCTTCGCCCGTGACCGCGCGGCCATCCGCGCGGCCTCCGTCGCCCTGCGCAACGCGGCCGGAAACTTCTACGTCAACGACAAGCCCACGGGGGCGGTGGTGGGCCAGCAGCCCTTCGGGGGGGCGCGGGGCTCGGGCACCAACGACAAAGCGGGCTCCAAGCTCAACCTGATGCGCTGGGTGAGCGCGCGGGCGATCAAGGAGAACTTCAACCCGCCCCGGGACTACCGCTACCCGTTCATGGCCGAGGAGTAGGACCCCGCGTGATCGCCCGCCGGAGCGCAGCCAAGGGGGCGCCCTCGTCGAAGTCGACCCTTCCTTCGTGCACCACCAGGCCCAGGCGCTTCCAGAGCCCGCTCAAGTCGGTGGAAGCGGGTCGCGGCCCCAGCCGGGCGTAGAGCTCGCGGAGCACGGGGGCCCCCACCGCCCCATCGGCCGCGTCCAGCGTCCGCCCCAGGCTCCAGCGGGTGGAGATGCTGCCCCCCGCCGCGAGCACCGCCTTGAGCGCGTCGTCCAGGCTCCGCTGGCCCTGGGTGCGCTCGCGAATCTCCACATCCGCGAGCAGGCAGAAGAGGGCCCCTCCCCAGTAGGTCCGGCCCCAGGTGTGGGTGCGGTCCAGTCCGCGGTCCCCCTCCGCGGGCAGCCCGTGGGGCATCCCCTCCACGAAGCCTCGCCACACCTCCTCCGCGGCCAGACCCCCCATCCGGGCCCGGGCGATGGGCTCCACGTA
>DATMQU010000724.1:0-3553 GCA_035566715.1 Vicinamibacteria bacterium | reverse complement strand
CGAGAAGAATCGCGAAGGCCTTCAAATCGACCTCTTTGGATTCTGCCAGGCGTTCGGAGGGGAACCCTGAAAGACGACTACGAGACCGCGGGGCCCGCGTAGGTCGCGGTCGAACCCGCCCTGTTAAGACGCCGTCCCAGGGACGCGAGCATTGGACCCGTCTCGGGCCGCTCCTCGGGACCTACAACATTGTTGAATAGGCGCGCCATGGGGGGAACCACGGCACTGTCCCCCACCACACAGCCGTGCACGACTGCGCCGTCCCCCACCGTGCAGCCGCTCCACACCGCCGACCGGGCGACAAGAGCGTTGCGGCCCACTGTGGACTCCGCGCCAATACTCGTGGGCCCCACGATCGTGGCCCCGGCCTGGATGCGCGCCCGCGCACCAACCTGCACGGGCCCCACGAGGAGAGCCCCCGGCTCGACCCACGCGCTTGGGTGCACGAGCGACTCGTCCCCTTGATCCCGGCCCTTCTGGGCCAGCCGCTGCAACATCCACTGGTTCACGGCCATATAGGTCTGGGCGTTGAGGACGTGGGGGCAAAAGCCGTCCGTCTCGTGGGTGACCACACGCTCCCCGGCCCGGTGCAGCTTCGGGATCAGGTTCTCCTTGATATCCTGAAAGCCGGTCTCGGGGATTTGGTCGAGCACTCGTCGCTCGAACACGTAGATCCCACCCGGGCTCGGAGGGGCGGAGGGGGAGCATTCGCGGTGGACCACCGCGGTCACCGCCGCCCCCGAGTGGTAGTGGGAGGCGAGGAGCTCCGCAAGGTCCACGGTCGGAATCGCCGTACCATCGGCGATCACGAGGGTCTCCGACCCCGTGCGCAGTCCCGCGTCACGAACGCACCCGGCCGCGCCGCGGGGCGTGCCGTCGTGGTAATAGCTCAGCTCCATCTTCAGCTCGCCGCCATTTCCAAACACGGCTTCGATGGCGCACGAGGTGCCATTCGCACAGACGGTCGCGGGACGCACGCCCCCCTGGCGGAGCCAGCGCAGCGAGTAGGAGATGAGGGGCTCCAGGGCCACCGGAACCAGGGGACGCGGCGCAAGCTTCTCAAAACTGGAGCCACTCCAGTGATGCGTACCCGCAAGGATGACAGCGGAAAGACCACCCGTGCTCATAGGTCCCGAACCTCCCCCCCTTGCCGCCCACGACGGATAAAAGAGGCTCGGTGTCTGTGCACATTGGTACACACACTACGCGACGGCCTCGAGGTCGAAAGCTGCTTGTCCTCGTTGGTCATACTCTCCTCAAGCTCCCTGGGGATTCGCGGCTCGCTCCGGCGCCCGCGTACATTACCCATCCCCCCAAAGTTAAGAGGAGCAACGGGGAGCTTCAAGCGGAGGGTCGCCGAAACTGCTATCGGGGAATCCCTGAAACAGGGATCAGGCGGGCGGCAAGGCGCGGGAGGTGTGCCCCCAGCCGGAAACAGATTCGTGGGGCGCCTTTCCACCGGCCCGGTTCGACGGAGATGGCTCGGTGAGGGTCTTGGGCAACGCCATCCCGCCCTTGAACGCCAAGAGTTGCAGCGCCGACCCGCGGCGTCGATCCCAGCCGCCCAGGGCTCCCCGCACCGGGGGCTCCACCCCGCCACCGCTAGAAGAGCAGGGTCGTCGCGCTCGCCACATTGGAGTAAGGCCCGAGGTTGCCGGCGGCGTCTGTCGCCCGCACACGGTAGCTGTAACTCGTGTTCGCCGCCAGCCCGGCGTCGTTATACATCGTGCCCGTGACGCTCCCGATCTGGGCAAAGGCGGTACAGGCCACTCCCTGACAGCGCTCCACCAGGTATCCGGTCACCGCGACGTTGTCCGTTGCCGCCGCCCAGAGCAGGTTGATCTGACTGCTGCTCGCCGCGGCCGCCGTTAGTGAGCCGGGCGCCGTGGGTGGCTGCGTGTCCGGCGCCGCCGTCCCGCCTTCCCAGCCCGCGAAGGTAAACTCCTGCGTATACGCCTCGATCCCGACATCGCCGGCGGGATAGGAACCGTCGGTCGTGTATGTGAACTGGGACGCGCCGTTCTGGAAGACTTCCAGGGTGTTGCCGTTGGCGGCCAGCCGCCACTTGTCTCCGGAGACGATCAGGGGAGTGAAGGGCCGCACGGCGGTGAAGGTCCCGTCTGGGTTCATCTTGTAGATGCCCGAGAGGCTCGGGTTATCGGCGGCCAGGAACAGCAGCCACCCTGTCTGCGCGGTGTTAGTGCGGTCGATTCGGACGATGGGCCCGCCGCCGCCCTGCGCCACGGTCCCCAACGTGACCTCTGAATACTGCTGAGCCGACGGCATGATACTCCACACGCCGGAGGCGTTGTGTGCGGAGTCCTTGCCGATGGCGAGACCGCCCGCCTTTTTGAACCCAGAGTAGTTTGGCAGTGGATACCAGCGGTCTCCTTCGTCCAGGGGATCCTCCGCCCCGATGAAGTTCGAGGAGGTCCACGTTCCGGAGGAGACCGGAGCGCTGTCACACGACCAAGAGGCGATCATCGCGTCCGTCAACGACGGACCGGCGGTATACGCGAGCATCCCGGCCGTGCCGGTGGCATATCGCGGGGTGCTCGGCCCGGAGTTGTAGATGAAGTCACGCACCCCGTTCTTGAGGCCATATATCACGGGGCCGCGCGCGATGAGTCGAATCCGGTCTCCGTCGACGACGGGCGACGAGGGGAGGATCGCGGAGGCGGTGTAGCTCGTTCCATTCGCATCAACGCGGTACAGATAGTTGAGCCCGTTCGTTCCGCTTGCCCACCACAGATAGTGGCTGTCAATCGACGGTCCGGATGCCTGGACGCGGACCATCGGCCCCACGTTATTGATGTAGTTGACGACATTTCCGACATGCCCGACGACGATTTCCGAATAATGGTCGGCGGGAACGGCCGCTGTGGTACGAGCGCCCGCGTGATCGGGCCCGAAGCGGTCGGGGAAGGCTCCGTTGAGCTTCTGGAACCGACCGCCGTTGGGCGAGAGGGACGTGAGCGCCGCCCAGGCACCACCCTCGGAGAGCGGATCCTCTACGCCGACAAAGCTCGAGGACGCGATTGGCCCCGCGGCCATCGCCACGACCCCGACGAGGGTGACGACGAGGAGAACGCCCAGTAGTGGTCCCATCCTGCGGTACTGGTGTAGCTTCCTCTGAAGCTCAGCAAGGTTCATGAGACCAGCCTCCTGCCCGAGACATGTGATGACATCACCCGTGGTCTGCCCGTTCACGGCCAAACGGGTCGGTGTGCCGTAAGGTCAGCATGCTCATCTGTCCAGAGCCAAGTTACGACCGCGGGGGGGGAGGCCTCAAGCGGAGGGTCGCTGAAAGTGCGACCCGGGAATCCCTGAAAACCGCCACCGAGGATGCCGGGCGGCGGCGAACGGTTGGTTCCCAGGTCCTTGGGCCACCAGTACTTGCAGCCCACACCCGCCTTCGCTGCAGAGGCGCTACGGCGCCACCAACCCGCGGACCCGATCCTCGTCAGCCACCGCCCCCAGCCCCAGCTCGGCGACCACCCGCAGTCGTCTCTCGCGGGCCAGCATCGCCTCTGTCGGCGGGATACCCACGGTC
>DATMQU010000723.1:0-4167 GCA_035566715.1 Vicinamibacteria bacterium | reverse complement strand
CGTCATGGCCCCCACGCTCACCAGGAAGCGAGCCCAGGGTAGGCCGGCCTGCCGGAAGGCATCCGACACCGGGGTCTCGATGTTGATCTTGTCGTAAGGGACCATCCCGGTCAGGATCGCGGCCACCGCGATGTACAGGATGGTGCAGATCACCAGGGAAGCGATGATACCGACGGGGACGTCCTTGCGGGGGTTTCGGGCCTCCTCCGCGTGGGTGGAGACGGAATCGAAGCCAATGTAGGCGAAAAAGATGACCGCCGCCCCGGCCAGCATCCCCAGGGGCTCGCCCCCCTTTCCCGTCTGACCAAAAAGGGTATGGCCGAAGAAGCCGACCCCGGTCAAGCCGTAGGGGGCGAAGGGGTGCCAGTTCGCGGGGTTGACGTAGAAGGAACCCACGCCGATCACGAAGAGAACGATGGCCACCTTGATGGCCACCATGGTGGTGTTGAAGGCCGCGCTCTCCTTGATCCCGATCACGAGGACCCAGGTCACCAGGGCCGTGATGCAGATCCCGGGCAGATCGAGCACGCTGCCCGTGCCCACGAAGTGGCCGAGCGAGGGATCATAGTCAAAGGGGGAGCTTGAGAGGGCCCTGGGCAGATGCACCCCGAAGACGGCGAGGATGTCTTGAAAGTTCTTCGACCAGCCGTGGGCCACCGTCATTGACGCCACCGCGTATTCCAAGATCAGATCCCACCCGATGATCCAGGCGAAGAGTTCCCCCATGGTGGCGTAGGCGTAGGTGTAGGCGGAGCCCGCCACCGGCACCATCGACGCGAACTCCGCGTAGCAGAGCGCGGCGAAGATGCAGGCCGTGCCCGAGGCTACAAACGAAAGCATGAGGGCGGGGCCGGTACGGTCGTGGGCGGCTTGGCCGGTGAGCACGAAGATGCCGGTGCCGATGACGGCGCCGATGCCGAGGGCGGAGAGCTGGACGGGACCCAGGACCCGGCGCAGCCGATTCTCCCCCTTCATCTCCTCGAGGAGCAGGGCCAGGGGTTTTCGCGCGAACAGCTGGTTGGCCACGAGTCAAGCCTCCGTAGTTCCCGGAAACGACCCGACGCCCAGTCTTAGGGCCTCGGCGACCAGCGCCGCCGACGAGAGGCTAGAGCCTAAGCCCGGCCGCCCGCGTCCGTCAACCCGCGCGGCTCCCCCTTCCCGCGAGGATGCGGTCCCGATTGAGATCACCGTCAGGAAAAGGCTGGGGAAGGATAGGGGATCCGGGGCCAAAAGACAAAGGACCTCCGGCCTTGGGCCGGAGGTCCCGGGGGGTCCGAGGCTGCGCCCGATGAGGGGCCTTAGATCCCGCTGGGGACGGTCCTGGCGTTGCCGTCCCCCTCCCCGTCGCCGTCGACCTTGACTCGGTTGTCGACGCTGAAGGCCAAGCTCTGGCGAGCGATCGACCCCAGCACCGCCTGCTCCACCGCGCTGCCCACGTAGCCGGTCAGGGTGACGTGGCCCCGGTCGACGATGATGCGGATGGGGGGATTGGCCTGTTGGGCGTAGCGGACGAACATCTCGTCCCCGTAGATGGACCGGTAGAGCCCGGCCCGCAGCCGGTCGTCGAAGAAGGACACGGGTTGCACCGCGATTTCGTTCTTGATCTCGCGGACGCCGGGAACCTTCGCCACCCGGTTTTCGATGTCGATCCCGCGGTAGGGCTCCCGGACCGAGCCCTGCAAGACGACCACCCCTTTCTCCACGCCCAGCTCCACGCTGTCGAAAACCGTGAGGCGCGGATAGAGGAGGATCGTCTCCCTCACCGCCTTGCGGACCTCGCTGTCGGAGCGGGGCTCGGCGGGCAGGACCGCGAGCCGGTTGTCCACCACCTTGGCCTCCTTGCGGGCCTCCCTCTCCGCGGCCCGCAAGGCATCGACGGTGGGGGCGGCGCCCGTCAAGATGACGGAGCCGTCCCTCACGTCCACTTGTATGTCGGCGTTCGTTTCGAGACCGGCCTTGGCCAGTCGGGCTTCCACGCGCCGCCGCAGGGCCTCCTCCTCGGCGAAGCTTGGAGCCGCGCTCAGCACGGAAGCGATCAGGGCCAGCGCCACCAGGCCCCCCCGCCTCAAGGCCGCGGAACTGCAAAAAAGTGTCACGGCCGCGTCTCCTAACCTCAGCCCCTCCGCCCCCCGGGGGGCCGCATCCAAGGACAAAGCAAGTCTCCTGCCAGGGAGCAGGAACGACGAACTCCAGCTGGGGTTGGGGCTTGCCGCGAGTGGGCGGATGGCGATCGCTCCCGCGGTTGGACAGCGAGCGTCGCCGCCGTCCCTCCTGGAGGACGCCCCCTCAGAGATCCTTCAGGATCTCCTCGGGATGGGCGGCGGCGTTGACCTTCGGGTAGGCCTTCCTCACCCGGCCGTCGGGCCCGATCAGGTAGCTGATCCGCCGGGCGGTGGGGGCGGTCGCCTCGTCGCAGGCCCCGTACGCGAGGCCCACCGCGCGGGTGGTGTCGCATAGCAAGGGGAAGTTGAACCCGAACTTCTTGGCGAAGGCGGCGTTGTCGGGGACGGTGTCAAAGCTGACGCCCAGAATCTGGACGCCGCGCTCCTCGTACTGCTTGATCCGGTCGCGGAACCCGCAACCCTCGGCGGTTCAGCCCGGGGTGTCCGCCTTGGGGTAGAACCAGAGCACGACCGGGCGTCCGCGATACTGGGAGAGGCGAACCTTCTTGCCCGTGTGATCCTGCACCTCGAAGTCCGGAGCCACGGCCCCAATCTCAAGCATGGCCAGTCCTCCCGCGGCGATTATACGTGCGCCTTGACTTAGGGCCCAACTTTACTTTAGATTTCAAGCATCATGGGTTTGGACGGCCGGCGGGCGCTGGTGACGGGCGGGGGCCGGGGTATCGGCCGGGCCACCGCCCTGGCTCTGGCCCGGGCGGGGGTAGAGGTGGCGGTGGCGGCCCGCACGCGGGCGGAGGTCGAAGCGGTGGCGGCGGACGCCCTCCGGCTGGGGGCGCGGGCGCACGCCATCGCCGCCGACGTGGGCAAGGCGGACGACGTGCGCGAGATGTTCAAGAACGTCCGTCAAGTTCTTGGCCCCCTCGACATCCTGGTCAACGGCGCGGGCATTGCTCCTTCCGCGCCCCTGGTCAAGACCTCCGACGAGACCTGGGGCGCGGTCCTGGCCGTCAACCTGAGCGGCCCCTTCTTCTGCCTGCGCGAGGCCCTGCCCGAGATGGCGCGGAGGGGCTGGGGTCGCGTCATCAACATCGCCTCCGTCGCCGGCAAGTCGGCCATGCCCTACATCGCCGCCTATGCCGCCAGCAAGCACGGCCTGCTCGGGCTCACCAAGGTGGCGGCCCTGGAAATGGCGCAAACCGGGGTGACTGTCAACGCCATTTGCCCCGGGTACGTGGACACCCCCATGACCGAGGATGGGATATCGCGCATCGCGGGGAAGACGGGCCTGTCCAAGGGCGAGGTGCGGAAGAAGCTCGAGGAGATGAGCCCCCAGAAGAGGATGGTGAGCGCGGAAGAGGTGGCCGCCCTCGCCCTCTTCCTGTGCGGGGAGGAGGCGCGGGGTATTACCGGCCAGGGCCTCAACGTGGACGGCGGCACGGTGATGTGATGCCCATCCTCGCCCCCGTCAATCCCGAGTCCCTGGCCCCGCCCCGCGGCTACAGCAACGGGATGAAGGGCACGGGCGAGCTTCTGTTCGTGGCCGGGCAGATCGGCTGGAACCGTGGCGGACACCTGGTCTCCGACGACCTCGTCGCCCAGTTCGCCCAGGCCCTCGACAACGTACTGGACGTGGTTTGGGCCGCGGGGGGCCGGCCAGAGTCGGTGGCCCGGCTCGTCATCTACGTCACCAACAAGCAGGAATACCGGGACCGCGCGAAGGCGATCGGCGAGGCCTACCGACATCGGATGGGCAAGCACTTCCCGGCCATGACGCTCGTGGAGGTGAAGTCGCTGTTGGAGGACGACGCCAAGGTGGAGATCGAGGCGGTGGCCCTCATATGAAGGCGACCCACGACCCGGGCCTGGCCGTCTCCGTCTGGCTACGGTTGCTCAAGGCCCACGGTCTGATGCTCCCGCGCGTCCGGCGGACCATCCCCGGGCATCTGACCCTGCCCCAGTTCGACGTGCTGGCCCAGCTGTACCGCCGGCCCCCGGGCATGACCCCCGGCGAGCTGACCCGCGAGCTCCTGGTCACGGCGGGGAA
>DATMQU010000722.1:0-5276 GCA_035566715.1 Vicinamibacteria bacterium | reverse complement strand
CAGCTTCGGAGGAACCCGTTGAAAGACGTGTCCACGTGGATCAGCAAGAGGCGGCCCCGGGCCTCCAGGAGCTGCATGTCGTTCACGACCTCGATGCGTCGCCCGTCCATGTCGAGGATCGTGCGGCCCATGAGGTGCTTCCCGAGCATGATCCAGCCCGCCTGGTCCACGAAGGGCGGATAGGGGCCCCCGGAGGGTGGCGGCTCCACGAAGATCGCGTCGTCTTCAATCCGCGACACCCGCTCCCAGGGGACAAACTGGGTGGGAACCCCCCAGCCGAACTCAAGGTAGATCCCCGCCGCCTCCGGGTAGGGATCCTTGAGGGCAAAGACGAGGTCGCTCAAGCGGCCAATGCGGTCGCCGAGCTTCCCCGCACAGATGGGCCGCTTCATGAGCTCGGAAAAGAAGTAGAAACGGACCCCTCCCGGGGTCGGGGGCAGGTCGGAGACTCTCGCTACCTCAGGGGGAGTGGTGGCCACATGGCCTCCTAGGAAGACATCCGGAACCAGTCCGGGAAAAGCGTGCTCACGGCAAAAAGCGTGGACATGACGGTGACAAAGACCACGATCGACCAGTTGGCGATGTTCTGCCAGCGGGTATTGACGTGCTGGCCCATGAAGGAGGGATCGTTCAGGATCAGAATCAGGAACACGAGGGCCGAGGGCAGGAGGGTCACCGCCACGACCTGCACGAACATGGTGATGGTGATGAGGGGGGCGCCCGGGATCAGCACCACCGCCCCCGACGTGAGGAGCATCACCAGGTAAACGAAGTAGAACCAGGGTGCATCCTTCACCCCCTTGTTCAGGGAGTGCGCCCAACCAAAGACCTCGCCTACCGCCCAGGAGGTGGAGAGCGAGATGCAGAGCGCGCCCAGAAACCCGGCGTCGAAGAGGCCGATGGCAAACAGCCTGCGGGCCAGCTCCCCCTCGCCGGTGGGGAGGAGGGGTACGAGTGCCTTGGCCGTTTGCTCCGCATCCTCGATCACCACCGGCGGGTGGTGGTAATAGAAGGCGGCCCCCGTGGCCACGATGATGAAGGCGGCCACGACACAGGTCACCAGGGATCCCACGAAGGTGTCCACCTTCCCGTACTTCACGTCGTGGACGTCGAGACCTTTGTCGACCACCGCGCTCTGTTGGAAGAAGATCTGCCAGGGGGTGATGGTGGTCCCGATGTTGGCGAGGATGATGAAGAGCATCTCCCCGCTCAGCCCGCCCAATAGGTGGGGCGCGAAGAGGCCCTCGAAGACCTTCCCCCAACCGGGGGCGGAGGGGGTGGCCATGGCCCAGAAGGCGGCTGGGATGTAGACCAGGTTGAACAGGCAGAAAAAGAGCGTGAGCCGCTCAAAGGTCCAGTACTGTCCGGTGATCACGACCAGAAAGAGCACGAGGGTGACGGCCAGGAAGGTCACCCAAGGGGGAACGCCGAACAGGCGCATGGCCGCGGTCATGCCGATGTACTCGGTGACCAGGGTCAGCCAGTTGACAATGGCCAGGTCCACCAGCGAGAACCAGCCCCAGGTCGGCCCGAAGCCCTCGAAGATGGCCTCGGCGTGACCTCGTTTAGTAACCGCACCCAGGCGGACCGTCATCTCCTGGACGTAGTAGGCCATGGGGACGAGGAGGAAGAACACCCAGAGCAGGCTGAAGCCGTACTTCGAGCCCGTCACGGCGTAGGTCGAGATTCCGCCGGCGTCGTTGTCGGCGACCATGGTGATGATGCCGGGGCCAAGGACAGCGAGGAAGACAAAAAGGCGCCGCTGAAAGCGGTTTAGGCGATGGAAGGTCTTGCTGATCCAGTACACGGATAGTTCTCGGTGTCTCGTTGAAGGTTCGGCGGCCGTGCGGACGACCGCGTGCTTGCCCCGTCTCTCCATCGGAGCGCTTGACCGGCCGCGACGCCCGGCGGCCGGTTGCGACCGAGCAGAGGCAGCCCAAGCCTCTTGGACCTGACTCGGCGTCGGTGCGTGGTACCGTGGCACCCTGACTCGCCCAAATGACGGGCGCCACGGCCAGGAGGGCAGGAAGTCAAGAACGTGGAGCGTCGACATCCCCGCCGACGCTTGGCGGACGCCGCGGGAAGCGTGAACGGCACGTTGAGGACGCCGATGGCGAGCTGCATCAGCCGTGCTCCGGGTTAGCCAACCACCCCCGAGCTTCCGCTTTGGAGGCGGAGCCGAGGGGGGGCCGGGTCAGCGCAAACCGGTCGTCAACCCCGTCGCCACATTAAGGTTACACGAAAACGCTGTCTGGCCAGGGCGGGTTGGGCCGGATTCTTTGGCCGCTTCACGGGAGCCGCGGCCCCCCCCCACGGACGGGTTGCCGGGCGGCTCCGAAGGGCGGCCGGAGACCGCGGTCCACTCGTATCGTTCCTTTTCCTGTTTCGCCTGACCGCGGGCCCGACGTGGTAGGCTATCTGTGCCTTACTGGAGAACCGCGATGTTTGGCACCCTTGGCGCACCTGAAGTCCTGCTCATCCTTATCGTGTTCGTGCTCATCTTCGGCACGAGTCGCCTTCCCCAGCTCGGAAAGGGTATTGGCGAAGGCATTCGGAACTTCAAGAAAGCGATGAAGGATGAGCCCGAGCAGGGAAAGAACGGAAAGAAGGAGACGTAGACCTCCTGCTTGGCGGACCGCTGTCCAGGCGTCTCCGCCCGTGGATTCCCTATTGTCCGGCGGGGCGGGTTCCGATCAGGCCGACGCTCGCCTCCGGAACCGGATGTAAAGGAAGATCAGGATGATGGCGACGGCGGCGGTCATCGCCAAGTGAAACTGACCGAGCCCCACCTGCGACCACCTCTGGCCAAGAGCGTAACCCAACCCGATGAAGGTCGTTGACCAGAGCAGCCCCCCACTGTAGGCGAATAGCGCAAAGACAGGCAGCTCCAGCTTCGACGCCCCCGCGACGTAGGCGGTGAGGTGTCTCACGCCCGGCACGTAGTAGCCGAAGGTGAGAGCCCACCGGCCCATTTGCTGAAACCAACGGTGCACCCGCTCCATCCGCTCGTCGGTGACATGAAGGTAGCGGCCGTAGCGTTTGATGACATACAACCCGAAGGTACGTCCGACCGCGTAGCTAAGGGTGATCCCGCACAGGCTGCCCAGAAAGGCAGAGGCCAGGCTCGGAATGGGCCGGAGCTGCCCTTTGTAGATCAAGTAGCCCACAAACAGCAGGAGCGTCTCGTCGGGTATGGGCAGGCCAATGATTCCGAGCACGAGGAGAGAGAAGATCGCGGCATAGCCGTAGTGCGTTACCCACTCCAGTGCGGTTTCCATCAACTGTCCACAAGGCCGGTCCTCAGACGCCGACCCTCCTCGCTGGGCCGCGGGCCCTAATTTAAGGTCGTGACCTTCTCGCCGCCCCTCTAGCCGACCGGGCCTCAGCTTCGGGCCTCGAGGTCCCAGGTCGAGCACGACCCAGACCCGCGACCCCGTCGCTAGGATTGGGCCTCGACGCCAACCCGCGGGGGCGTCAGCCTCCCTCAGCGGTCGGGCTTGTCAGTCTCGAGGCCTCTCTCCCGCCCGCTCTGGGTTGGTTAAGTCGACCCGGCGGCAACACTCCGCTGGCTTCACACGTCGCGTCTTTTCCGGGGGCCCATCTCCAAGACTCACTATCATATGACCTCCCCGACCTGAGTCAATTTTCGAAAGAGAACGGGAGCTCGCGGCGCTTTCAGCAAGCCGCGGGAGCTGGGTCCGCCCGGAACTGCCCGGCTAAAGTACCGGGCCCCCTCGAATTGGGGCTGTCTTTACCAGATCCTTATGACCGCGAGGCTAGTGTTTACATTTTCCTTACGCGGGAGAGGGTAGGGTCTTTTGAGGGCGTGCCCGCCACCCCGGGCACGCGGGACCTGAGCATGGTCCGGTAAAAACCCGGGTGAGACTTCGCGCAGGCCGCCCCCAGTGCGGTCTGTGATCCTAGAGGCACTTGCATGAGGCGAGATTGTGGGAAGATGACGGCTCGACACGGCGGGTGGTGCTGCCCAACTGGGGCCGAGAGCCGACCCTGGAGCTCCATCCGTGTGCCGTCCGCCCTCCTCATCGGGTTCTTGCTCTTCGCGGGAGGGGCCTGGCTTGGAGCCGAGGAACCTGATGTCCCCCTCAAGCCCGAGACCTCCCCTGGCGTGCAGCCCCCGGGAGTGAGCGCTCAGATCCTTCTGCTAAGAGAGCGAATCGAACGGCTTGAGGACGAGCTGAGGAGCGGCCGGCCCGAGGGCAGGTCGTCGCTCCCAATCCTTGCCGCGCCGGCGTCAGAGGCCAAGCCCGCACCCGACGCGACTCCCACCCCCGTACCACCGACGACGGCGGCCAAGGCGTCGCCCGCCGCCGAAGTCGAACCGAAGGCCCCGGAGGTGAAGGCGGCGGAACCGTTCGCGTTTGCGGACTTCTCGTGGGTGCCCGGCAACTATGGGGCCGCGGAAAGGCCGCTCACAACCACGGCATTCACCGGAGAGTTCAGGGTCGACACCGCGTATCACTACAGCTTCAACAAACCGCAGGACGACACCATCTCCGGCTCGAGCGAGGTATTCCGTCACAACGAGTTCCAGCTGACCCAGCTGGGCATCGGCGGCGACTTCAATTACAAGAACGTGCAGGGCCGGCTGATGACCCAGTTCGGGATGTACTCGTTCACGACGCCGCGTAACGACGCGAGCCCGGGGCGCGGGCAGTGGACCCTGGACGGCGCCTATCGCTATATCGCGGAGGCGTACGGCGGCTACCACATCAACAAATGGAACGGCATCAACATCCAGGCTGGCATCTTCATGTCCTACGTCGGTCTCTGGAGCTACTACCAGTTCGACAACTGGACCTACCAGCCTTCCTACGTTTCATCGAACACGCCCTGGTTCTTCAACGGCATGCGCGTCCAGATCTTTCCGAGCGACAAGCTGAAGATCGAGCCCTGGTTCATCAACGGCTGGCAGTCATACGGCAAGTTCAACAACACGCCGGGGGTCGGGCTGCAGGTTCTCTGGCGCCCGAACGGCTGGCTCTCCCTCCTCGGCAACCAGTACTACGGCGCGGACACGCTCGCCACCCCCGACCGCAAGCGCGTCCACACCGATGACAGCCTCATGGTCAAGTACTACGACCAGGGCAGCGTCAAAGCCGCGGCCTCGCTCACCATCGATGCCGGATGCGAGTGGGGCGGTGGCGTGAGCTGCTCGGGCGGCACCGCCGCGAGCCCGTCCCAGTACTTCCTGGGCTTCATGGCCTACAATCGCCTGTGGCTCGATCATGGCCGCTACGGTTTCACCGTCGGCGGTG
>DATMQU010000721.1:0-3746 GCA_035566715.1 Vicinamibacteria bacterium | reverse complement strand
CTCTCCGCGGGGCGCTCCCTCCTCGCCTTCAGCAAAGGCGAGATCGAGCGGGAGCCCATCCTGGTCGAGGAACTCCTCGCCGAACTGCGCTCCGAGCGGATCACGGTCCGCATCGCCCCCGGAGCGGAGTCGGTTTCCGGGGATCCCGCCTTGCTGCGGGTAGCGGTTCTGACCCTCCTCGACCATGTGTCCGGCCTGGGCGGCAACGTCCCCGTCGAGATCCGCGCCGAGGCAGCGGGGGGTCGCGTGCTCCTGAGCGTGGGACTGCCCACACACGCGGCGGGGACGGCCAGCCCCCCCCCGGGTCTGGGGCTCAGCCTGGCCCGGAAGATAGCCGAACTGCACGGGGGCAGCCTCGGGACCGAGAGCGTGCCCGGGGTGGAGGACTGGTTCGTCCTCAGCCTGTTTCCGGGCTGAACCTTATTCCCGCGACTCCGGCTTCCGCACTTCGGGGGGATGCTCTGGCGGCGGCTCTGTCTGGTCCCGCCGGATCCACGAGAAGAGGGAGAACGACGGCCGCTCGGGTTCCGGGAGCGCAGGTGCCGGCGTCGGGGCCGGTCCGGGCGCGGACGACGCCTCCGGATGAGGAGAGGGCGCACTTCCGGCATCCCCGTGGGGACCGTGCTCATGCTCCTCGTGGGCGAGAGCCTCCTCGCCCTCGTCGTGCTCGTCACCCTCCTCCGCGTCGGCATCGTCCGGGTGCGTCGGGTGGGCCGGGTCCATGAACGCGCCTGCGGCGAGGGTCGACGCTCCCCGGGCCCGGCGGCCGCGACCTCGACGCCGCCGCGGGTTCCGGGTGCCGTTGGAGGCGTCCGCGGTCTCCGCGGATGCGGCGGCCGCGACGGGCGCGGCCGGCGCGGCGGGCGCTTCCGCCGGACGGGGCAGGCTCCCCACCGCGGGAGGCTCCATCCGGGCGGCCGCGGTGGAGGTGGAGGCGGCGCCGAGATCCTCCACGATGTAGCTGCCGGACCGCTGGTCCCGCCGGAGAGTGACGATACCGCGGCGCTGCGCGTCCTCCAGCAGATGGCTGAAGGTGCGGAAGCCGTAGTAGGTCTCGTTGAAGGAGGGCTTCTTCCGCTTCATGGTCTCCTTGACCATGGAGCCCCAGAGGATCTCCTTGTTCTCGCGCTGCAGGGCGAGAACGGAGTCCACGAGGAGGGCGAAGCACTCCTGGACCTTTTCCGGCACGTTCGCGATCTGCGGGAGCGGACGCTGCTGTCCGCGGACGAGGTCCTCGTAGAAGATGAACTCGTCGCAGTTCTCGATGAGCAGGTCGGAGGTGGAGTTCTTGACCCCCAGGCCGATCACGTATTTGTTGTTTTCCTTGAGCTTCGAGACGAGAGGGGAGAAGTCGGAATCCCCGGAGGCCACCACGAAGCAGTTAATGTGCTCTTTCTGGAAGGACATGTCCATGGCGTCCACGACCAGACGGATATCGGCGGAGTTCTTGCCGCCCACCGATTTCTGGGGTACCTCGATGAGCTCGATGGCCGCCTCGTGGAAGTTGCGCTTGTAGTCGGAGTAGCGGCTCCAGTCGGCGTAAGCCTTCTTGGACAGAAGCTTGCCCTTGTCGAGCAGCCGCTCCAAGACCAGGTTGATGTCGAACTTGCGGTAGTGGGCGTCACGGACGCCGATGGCGATGTTCTCGAAGTCGATGAATAAAGCTAGTCGTTGCTCGTCCTGGGGATTGACTGCCAAACTTCCTCCTGAGGGGTCAAGGTAAAGACACGCGACCCGGACCCTGGGGTCCCGGGCGGGGGCGCCCGGGTTCAACATGCTCCCGGGGCCACGGGGGTAAGCTGATGTTAGCACAGGTCTTGGGCCGATTCCAATGGTTTTGGCGCGTGCAAGCACACTCCCCGCCGCCGGTTGTGACGCGTGGCGATTGGGCCCGGCGTTTGGGCGGGCTCAACGGCTCTCCCTCTCTCCGTCCCTCGAAGGAGCAGGCAACCGCGGGCCTTACCGTTGGCCCAGGTCGTACACTTAGCGGACAGCGGGCGGTCGCAGAGGGTGGGACAGAGCCCGAAGACAGGATCACGCGAGGGCAAGGAGCGGAACCTTGCCTGGGAGGCTCTGCTCTCGAAGAGCCGGGGGAGGCGTGGGTATGAAGGCGTTCGAGCTCCGCAAGACTTTCGGCCTGGAGGCGCTCACCCCGACCGAGCGTCCGGACCCTAGCCCCGGTCCCGGCCAAGTCCTCCTCCGCCTCCGGGCCGCTTCCCTCAACTATCGGGACCTCCTCATGGTCCAGGGTCTCTACAATCCCAAGCAGCCGCTGCCCCTCATCCCCCTCTCCGACGGCGTGGGAGAGGTGGTGCGGCTCGGCGATGGGGTGACCCGCGTGAAGGAGGGGGACCGGGTGGCGGGGATCTTCGCGCAGAAGTGGCTCGCCGGCGAGCCCACGAGGCAAAAGCTGCTCGCGACCTTGGGCGGCCCCCTGGACGGCATGCTGGCCGACCACATCGTGCTGCACGAAGAGGGCATGGTACCCGTCCCCGCCCACCTCAGCGACGAGGAGGCGGCCACCCTTCCCTGCGCGGCGGTGACGGCCTGGAGCGCCCTCGTGACCCAGGGGGGCCTCAAGGCCGGCGACACCCTGCTCGTCCTGGGCACGGGCGGGGTCTCCCTCTTCGCCCTTCAGTTCGCCCGCCTCTTTGGCGCGCGCGTGATCGTCACCTCCTCCAGCGACGAGAAGCTGGCCCGGGCGCGGCAGCTGGGGGCGTCGGACCTCATCAACTACAAAGCCACGCCGGACTGGGAGAAGAAGGTGAAGGAGCTGACGGGGGGCGTGGGCGCCGACCACGTGCTCGAGGTGGGTGGCTCCGGCACCCTCCCCCGCTCCCTGCGGGCGGTGCGCGTGGGGGGCCACATCAGCCTGATCGGCAACCTCACTGGTCTCACCGCCGATCTGAACCTGGCCCCCATCCTCATGCAAAACGTGCGCGTTCAGGGAGTGATGGTGGGGAGCCGGGAGACCTTCGAGACCATGAACCGCGCCATCGGCCTCCACAAGCTGCACCCCGTGCTGGACCGTGTCTTCCCATTCGCGGAGGCGCGGGCCGCCTTCGAGCACCTGGCCGGGCAGGGGCACTTCGGCAAGATCGGCATCCGCATCTGAACGCCATGAGAGGGCGGCTTCTCGGCCTGCTCACGCTGGCCGTCTCGAACGGCTGCTCACTTTTCACGGGGCGGGCGGAGGGACCCCTCGTGGCCTTCCTCGGGGATAGCCTGACCTCCGGCTACAGGCTGCCCAAAGAGCAGGCCTACCCCGCGCGCGTGCAGAGGGCGCTCAAGGAGCGGGGGCGGCCCATTCGCGTGCTGAACGCAGGGGTGAGCGGGGACACCGTGGCCCAGGGCGGGGAGCGCCTGGAGGGAGTGCTCGGGCAGCGACCGGATGTCCTGGTGGTTGCACTCGGGATCAACGATGGCCTGCGCGGGCTGCCCCTGGCCGCGGCCGAGACGAACCTGCGCGACATCGTGGACCGCGCCCAGCGAGGAGGGGCGCGCGTCCTCCTGGCTGGGATGCGGATCCCGCCCGGTCGCGACCCCGAGTACGCGCGGCGCTTCGGCGAAATCTACGAGCGGCTGGCCGCCGAGTACCGCCTCCCGCTCGTGCCCTTCCTCTTGGAGGGAGTGGCGGGTCGGGCGGAGATGACCTTTCCCGACGGGCTGCACCCCTCGGCCGTGGGCCAGGAGCGGGTGGCCGAAAACCTCCGGCCTCACCTGGAGTTGTTGCTGGCCGAGGTCCG
>DATMQU010000720.1:0-9962 GCA_035566715.1 Vicinamibacteria bacterium | reverse complement strand
GACCCTAGCGCTCTGGCGACAGCTCGAGGACCGATACGGCGTCAAGATCCGCGCGGTGCGACCGGCCCAGACCGTCGAGGAGCAGGCCCGGGAGTTCGGGGACCGGCTCTGGGAGCGCGACCCCGACCGCTGCTGCGAGCTGCGCAAGGTCCTCCCCCTGCGCTCGGCCCTTGCCGGCTCCCGGGCGTGGGTGAGTGCGATCCGCAGAGACCAGACGCCGGAACGTTCCTCCGCGCGCGTCCTCGAGTGGGACGAGCGGTTCGGCCTGGCCAAGGTCAACCCGCTCGCGGCTTGGAGCGCCGCAGACGTCTGGTCGTTCATCCGGGAGCACAGCGTTCCCGTGAACCCGCTCCACGAGCGGGGCTACCCGAGCATCGGGTGTGTCCCCTGCACCACCCCCGCCCTTTCCGGGGAGGATCCGCGGGCCGGCCGCTGGCGGGGTCGCGGGAAGACGGAATGCGGGCTACACGTCCGCCCCCGGAAACTGGTCGTGAACCTGAAACCCGAACGGGAGAGTCCAAAGATGTCTCCACTTGTCGCGCCGCACGGCGGCGTCCTCGTCGACCGATTCGTCCCCCCTTCCGAAGAAGGGGCCCTGCGGGAGCGGGCCCAGGCCCTTCCGGCCCTCGCCCTCGACGCGCGGGAGCTCGCTGACCTCGAGCTGATCGCCACCGGGGCGGCCAGCCCTCTCGAGGGCTTCCTCGGATCGGCCGACTACAAGAGCGTGCTCGAGCGGATGCGGCTTGCGGACGGCACGGTGTGGCCGCTGCCCTTGAACCTGGCCGTGGATGAAGAGGTCGGCTCACGCCTGCAGCCGGGGGCCGAGGCCGCGCTCCGTGACGGAGCGGGCCGGCTCTGGGGCCTCCTCGAGGTCAGCGAGGTCTTCGAGAGGGATCCCCATCACGAGGCACGGATGGTCTACGGGACCGAGGACCCCGCCCACCCCGGCGTGGCCTATCTCCTCGCGCGGCCACGCGTCTTGGTGGCGGGCCGTCTCCACGCGCTCCCGCTTCCCCAAGACCTGCCGTTTTCCACCCACCGGCTCACGCCCCGACAGCTCCGGGACGAGATCCTCGCGCGGGGCTGGCGCCGCGTGGCGGGGTTCCAGACCCGCAACCCCATCCACCGTGCCCACGAGCATTTGACGAAGCTCGCCCTGGAGTTCACGGACGGCCTCGTCATTCACCCTTTGGTCGGCGAGACCAAGAACGACGACGTGCCTGCGGCCGTCCGCTTCCGGGCCTACGAAGTCTTGGTGGAGAAGTACTACCCGCAGAAGCGGACGCTTCTCGCCGTCTTCCCGGCGGCCATGCGCTACGCGGGCCCCCGGGAGGCGCTCTTCCACGCCCTCGCGCGCAAGAACTACGGCATCACCGACCTGATCGTGGGCCGCGACCATGCCGGGGTGGGCAAGTTCTACGGTCCCTTCGAGGCCCAAGAGATCTTCGACCGCTTCGACCCCGCGGAGCTGGGCGTCCGCCCCTTGAAGCTGGAGCCGACGTTCTTCTGCCAGGCCTGCGACACCGTCGCCTCGCTGCGCACCTGCCCTCACGAGGCTTCCTCGAGGCTTGAGCTGTCGGGGACCAAGGTGCGGGAGCTGCTTCGGAGCGGGCGGCCCCTGCCCCCTGAGTTCACCCGTCCCGAAGTGGCCGAGATCCTGCGCGCGCACTACGCGGGCAACCGAAACGGCCACGGCCACGGGTTCATCCTCTGGTTCACGGGCCTCTCCGGGTCCGGCAAGAGCACCCTCGCCACCGCCCTGCAGAATCGGCTGCGGCCGCGCCAGCCGGTGGAGATCCTGGACGGTGACGAGGTCCGGACCTACCTGTCCAAAGGCCTGGGGTTCTCGAGGGAGGACCGCGACACCAACATCCGCCGAATCGGCTACGTGGCCCGCGTGCTGGGCCGCAACGGGGTGGTGGCCATCACGGCCGCGATCTCGCCCTATCGCGAGACAAGGGAGGAGGTGCGCCGGCTCGCGGCCGCGGAGGGCGTGCCCTTCGTCGAGGTCTTCGCCCACGCTGAGCTCGCGGCCCTCATCCAGCGGGACGTGAAAGGGCTCTACGAGAAGGCCCTGGCCGGAGAGATCTCCCACTTCACGGGCATCTCCGATCCCTATGAGCCGCCCGCCGACCCGGACCTCGTCGTCCACAGCGACCACGAGTCGGTGGAGGAGAGCGTGGAGCGGATCCTGGCCACCCTTCAGGGGCGCGGCCTCCTGGAAGCGACGGTGCCGCAGGCGGTGGCGTCGTGAGCGACCCCGTCTTCCCGGTTTTCCTGCGCCTCGCCGGGCGACAGGTGCTGGTGGTCGGGGGCGGGGCGGTGGCGGCCTCCAAGCTCTCCGGGCTGAGGAAGGCCAATGCGCGGGTCACGGTCGTGGCCCCGGAGATCCGTCCCGAGATCGAAGAAGCGGGGGTCCGCCTGCTGCGTCGACGCTTCCGGCCGAAGGACCTGGCGGGAGCCTGGCTCGTGGTCGCCGCCGCCACTCCCGAGGTGAACCGGCGCGTCGCCTCCGCCGCGGAGGCCCGGCAGGTCTTCGTCAATGCCGTGGACGACCCACGGAGCGCCACCGCCTACCTGGGGGGAGTCTTCGACCGAGCCGGCGTCACCGTTTCCATCTCCACCGGGGGCGAGGCCCCGGCTCTGGCCGGTCTGCTGCGGGAGGGGCTGGAGGCCCTCGTCCCCGAGGACGTCGGTGACTGGCTCGAACAAGCGCGGACCCTCCGGCGTGAATGGCGGGCGAACCGCACTCCCATGGCGGGCCGGCGCCCCCTCCTGCTCAAGGCGCTCAACCGGCTCTACGCCGAGCGGGGCAGCGCCCCTGTCGTGGGCGTTCAGCCGGGGCTGAGGCCATGAGCGGCTTCGTCTCCCTGGTGGGAGCGGGTCCGGGCGACCCCGAGCTGCTCACTCGCCGGGCGGCCCACCGCCTGGCCGAGGCGGAGCTCATCCTCTACGACGCCCTCGTGACCCCCGAGATCCTGGCCCTCGCTCCCCGCGCCCAGCGCTTCTTCGTGGGCAAGCGGGCCCACCGCCCGGCCATCCACCAGGACACGATCAATCGGTTGTTGATCCGGGCCGCGCGCCGGGGGCGGCGGGTGGTGCGCCTCAAGGGCGGGGACCCGTTTCTGCTTGGTCGAGGAGGCGAGGAGGCCCTGGCCCTGGCCGACGCCGGCATCCCTTACGAGGTCGTGCCCGGCCTCAGCTCCGCCCTGGCCGCCCCCGCTCTGGCCGGGATCCCCGTCACGCACCGGGGGCTTTCCTCCGCGCTCGCGGTGGTATCGGGCCATGAAGAGGCGGCCTGGCGGCCCATCCTTGAATCCTTGGTGCCCGGATCCCTCACCCTGGTCATCCTCATGGGCATGGCCAACCGGGCCGCCCTCTCGGCGTTCCTGCTGGGCCGCGGCTGGGCTTCCCGGACGCCAGCCGCGATCATTCTGGCCGCCGCGACGCCGCAAGCCTTCACGTGGATCGGCACCCTGGACTCGCTGGGAAGCGTCTCGTTGCCGGCCGATCGACGGCACGCCCCGGGGATCCTCGTGGTCGGTGAAACCGTGTCTGTGGCCTCGGCCTTGGCTGCGTCCCCGGACGTGGCGAGGCCAGCAGCCGCCGCCGGCGGGCGACGGCAAGGAGGGTGAGATGGCGGCCGTAGACGACCCCCAGACACTGGGACGCGCTTCGCTGTCCTTTGCCAGCCGCGCCGACATTGAAGAGTTCGTGGCGACCCTCGAGCGGTTCGAGGCGGGCGAGATGACCCCCGACCAATGGAGGGCCTTCCGCTTGGTGCGCGGAACCTACGGTCAGCGGCAGACCGCGGACGCCCAGATGCTGCGGGTGAAGATTCCGCAGGGGATTCTGAGCGCGGAGCAGCTCCACGCCCTGGCCGACGTGGCCGATTCCTACTCCCGCGGCTACGGCCACATCACCACCCGCCAGAACCTCCAGTTTCACTTCATGAAACTCCACGACGTGGAACCCGCCATGCTGAGGCTGGCCGCGGCCGGCTTGACCACGCGCGAGGCCTGCGGCAACTCCGTCCGCAACATCACCGCCTGTCCTTACGCGGGCGTCGCCCCCGACGAAGCGTTCGACGTCACTCCCTACGCCGAGGCGATGACGCGTCACCTGCTCCGGCATCCGCTGAGCTCATCGCTCCCCCGCAAGTTCAAGATCGCGTGGGAGGGCTGCGCCCAGGACCACGCCCTGACCCCCATCCACGACATCGGTTGGCGGGCCCGCATCGAGACCAAGGACGGAGTGCCGCGCCGCGGGTTCCGGGTGACGGCCGGGGGGGGAACCGCCATCCTCTGCACGTCGGGCTCCGTGCTCTTCGATTTTCTGCCCGCGGGCGAGGTGCTGAACGTGGCCGAGGCCCTCCTTCGCGTCTTTCATCGACTGGGCGACTTCAAGCACAAGCAGCGGAACCGGATGAAGTTCCTGATCCGGGAGCTGGGCTGGGATCGCTGGCGTCAGGAGTTCGAGGAGACGCTGGCCGCATTCCGCCGGGAGGGAGGCGCGCAGCTTCCCTTCGATCCGGAGGCGCCGCCCGTCGAGGAGGAGCCCTCCTGGGAGCGAGCGGCCGCCCCATCCCTGGAGACCACCGCCGACCGGGTGGCGGCCTCCGTGATCAAGGGGCCCGGCATCACCCCCAGCCTGCAGCCGTTCCTACCTGTCATGAACGGCGACTTCACCCATTGGGTCCGCACGAACACGCGGCCGCAGAAACAAGCCGGCTATGTCCTCATCACCGCTACCGTTCCCCTGGGCGACATAACCGGGCAGCAGATGCGAGTGCTGGGCGACCTCGCCCTGGCCTACGGCGATGGGACGCTGCGGGTCACGAGCGAGCAGGACCTGCTCCTGCGCTGGGTGTGCGCGAAGGACGTGTCGTCGCTCTATCGCCAGCTAGCGGTTGCAGGGCTCGGCCTTCCCGACGCTAACACCATTGCGGACGTGACGAGCTGCCCGGGAGCCGAGTCTTGCCGACTGGCCGTCACCCAGTCGCGCGGCCTGGGCCGCCTCCTGGGCGACCACTTGCGGGCGCGCCCCGAGCTGGTGGCGCTCGCCGGCGAGCTGCCGATCAAAATCAGCGGGTGCCCGAACGGCTGCGGCCGGCACCACGTGGCCGGGATCGGCTTCCAGGGGAGTGTCCGCAAGGTCGGCGACCGTGTGGTGCCGCAGTACTTCGTCATGGTGGGCGGAGGGGTGGACGACGCCGGCGCCCGCTTCGGCCGCCTGGCGGCCAAGATTCCGGTTCGGCGCGCCCCAGAGGCCGTGGAGCGGCTCCTCGCCCTCTTCCAGGCCGAGCGTGCGGAAGGGGAGACGGCGGACGCGTTTTTCCGGCGCGTCGACCTCGAGCGGGCAAAGGCGGTCCTGGCCGACTTGGCGGCCTTGACCCCCGCGGAGGCCCGACCCTCCGACTACGTGGACCTCGGCGAGGATTCGGAGTTCAAGATGGAGGTCATGGAGGGCGAATGCAGCGCCTGATGCCGACTCTCGGACTCGGACTCTAGCGGAAGGCCAGGCGGGCATCGCTCCAAGGCGGGCACCGACCCCCCCGGCAGCCGGCGGCGCGCGGTTCCGCGATCAGTTTGCCTGTGCCCGCCGCCACAAACGTCCGCCATTTAACACTCCAAGCCCAACTCGTCAGCTTCCATGACCGAAGCCACTGAAAGAGTCTGACGGACCCCCCCGAAGGTGTACCGCATGGATGCGGTGCGATATCCCGGTTCCTGATGCCTGGCGACGCCTCAAGGGTCTGCAGAGCTAGCTGTTGCCTTCTGTACGCCATTGGCGTATAGTCGACCGTGCGCTTCGTTGAGACGCCAATCTTCACTAGGGCTATTGACCGGCTACTCGACAGCGATGAGTACCGAAGCCTGCAGATTGCGCTCATGTTGCGCCCTGAGCAAGGCTCGGTCATTCGGGTCAGGGCGACTTGACGCCGGCTCAGGAACGGACGCTGAGTCGCCTCGTTCGGGAGGAATTCAAATGAAGGACGCAGCATTTCAAGCATTGCTGAGCAGCGTTCGAGAAGCTGGTCGCATTCGGCGCGGCAGCCTCAAGCCGTCTCGGATGACTCTGTTCCGGCCCGCCGATGTCAAGGCTGTTCGCGCTAAACTCGGAGCGTCGCAAACTGAATTCGCGCTCATGATCGGGGTGAGTGTCGCCACCTTGCAGAACTGGGAGCAGGGCCGTCGTGCGCCGGACGGTCCCGCGCTGGCCCTTCTTCGCGTGGCCGCAAAGAATCCCAAGGCTGTTGCAGAGGCGTTGCATGGAAAGCGTGGCGCAGCCTGATTGGAGCGGAGTCCGAGAGAGGTAGTGAACCAAGGCATCGGTTGCCGAGCACGAGCCACCATCCGTGGCCGGGACAACCCGCCGACGGTGCGAAGCCCGAGAGGGCCCTTCTCCTCCCCAAACCACACCGCCAGCGTGCTCGCCTCCGGGCCCTGGAAAAATGAGGTGAGCCATGGCGAGCGCGGGTCGATTCACGGGTGAGCCGAGCGTCACCGTCCACGGCGACGCTTCAGGCTTTGCTCAGGACGTGATCGCCGGACGTCACCGCCTGAGTGCGGATGAACCCACGTCGGCCGGAGGCACCGACACGGGCCCTTCGCCTTACGATCTGCTCCTGGCCGCGCTGGGCACCTGAACGTCGATAACGGTCGCGCTGTACGCGCGACGGAAGGTGTGGCCGCTCAAGGATGTCACCATCCGGCTGCAGCATTCCCGGATCCACGCCCGCGACTGCGAAGACTGCGAAACCAAGGAGGGGATGCTCGATCACATCGCGCGCGAGATCGTGTTGTCGGGCCCCCTCACCGGGGAACAGCGGGATCGCTTGCTGGAGATCGCCAACATGTGCCCCGTGCACCGGACACTCACATCGGAGATCAAGATCGACTCCTGGCTCGCCTAGGCAGCAGCCGGCCTGCGATGGGGCTTGAATCCATCGGGGCGCGGCGCAAACCAAGCCACCCGGCCTCAGTCCCTACTTGCGCGGGAACCGGTACTCACCGGAGGGCTCGAGGCGCTTCATTTCCACGACGCGCCCATCCGACACCACGAACTCCACGACGACATCCGAGAACTCCTTGAGCCGGAAGCGGTGTGGTTTCCACGGAATCAGCCCTTGCGGGGGCTGCCCGGGGAACACGACGCCGAGGCTGCCGTTCTCCCTCAGAACGACCTCGAATTTGGCCCCCGTCGGCGTCTCGTAGTTACCGGCATACTGGCGCAGCGTCGTGGTGGCCGAGAGCACGGCCGGCACCCGCCGCACAAAGCTGACCTCGGCCTGGTCGACGGAGACGAGCGCCTTGTCCACCTCTCCCTGCGGGTTGGTGGAGAAGTTGACCGACCACTTGCCGTCCTGTTCGTCGTCGGGCGTGTCGAAGCGCTCATAGTGGAAGTGGCTCAGGGGCAGCTTGATCTTGTGGAAGTCGAACCCCAGGGCTTCGCCCTGCCTGGAGACGGTCAGGACGCCGTACGCCGGGTGCTCGAACTCACCCACGTAGTCCTCGAGGGAATGGGACGGCTTCGTCCCCGAGACGCGCTCGGCGCCCGCCCGGGACCGGGCCTGCTTGGCCGCCTCTTTCCCCTTGAGGCGGATGTCGAGCATCCGTTCGCTCCACGGGGTCAGGCCCATGCCGAGCAGCCGCTCGTAAACGTTGTAGGAAACAACGTTGTAGAGCGGAGCGGCGTGATCGCCGATGACCAGCACGACGGCTCCGATTCCGTCATACGGCATCAGCGACACCTGCGAATGGAACCCGTTGATGTCGCCTCCATGGTAGGCAATGGCGTGCCCCCGGTAGGAGGCCGTCCAGCGTCCGGTGCCGTAGACGGAATTGAGAAGCTCGCCAAAGCCCCGGGCCTCCAGCTGGGCGTTCGGGAGCGCGATCGCGGGCGCGAGCGTCGCCTTGAGCACGCCGAGGGGGATGACGGGCTGCCCGCCGGCCTTACCCTCGTTCATGAGCGCCGTCAGCCACTTGGTCATATCCTCGAGATTCGAGTTAATGGAGCCCGCGGGGCCGATCCCGGCCGCTTCACGGTAATAAGGGATCTCATAGAGCTCGAAGGAGTCGCGCCGCTCGGTGAAGGGGACGCCGTGGTCGGGTTGCTTCACCATCTCGTCTATCGAGAACACGGTGCTCGTCATGCCCAGAGGGGACAAGAGCCGCTCCCGCACGAAGTCCTCCCACGGCTTTCCGCTCAGGAGCTGGATCACATAGCCCGCGCCGGCGTACATCATGTTGTTGTAGAGGAAGGTCTGCCGGAGCGGCTCCGACGGCTCGAGGTATTTGAGCCGCTCGAACAGCTCCTTGCGCGTGAAGTCGGACTTGTACCAGATCGCGTCGTGGCGAGTGATGCCGGTGCGGTGCGACAGCATGTCCCGGATCGTCACGGTGGCGTTGAGCTCGTCGTTGTAGAACTGGATGGTGGGCACGAACTGCCGAACGGGCTTGTCCCAGTCGAGCTTGCCTTCCTCGACCAGGAGGCCGGCCGCCACCGCCGTGAACAACTTTGTGTTGGAGGCGATCGGGACCGTCGTCCTCGGCGTGAACGGGCTCTTCTTCCCGTAGTCTCGGAACCCATAGCCCTTCGCGAACACGACCTTGTCCTTGACCACGATCGCGATGCCGAGGCCAGGCACGTTCCAGTCCTTCACGACCTTCTGGGCATACGCATCCAATTCTTTGAGTTTCGCCGGAAGGGTCGGATCCTCGGGGCCCAGGGAGGCAGGGGCCGCGTATGGACTGACCAACAGGCTGCCGAGCAAGCAGACCGCGCGCACAGTGACCTTGAGCCGGTTTCGCATAGCCCTCACCTCCGCGTGCGACCCTATGACAGGGGCGCGTGCGGCGTCAAGAGCACGGTTGGAAACGGCAGAGAGGCTCTGTTTGGCCATCTGGGGTTCGCAACCAGCTTCGCCTGGCCGGCGCCGGACCGGGTCATTTGCCCGGCTTCAGATCCGCGGACCAGGTCTTCTCGCCCCAGGCGAAGGTCAGGATGGCGCTGTTCCCCGAGGGCTTCAGGCTGATCGTGAACGGATCGACGGCCGGGTTTGCGGTACCTGCCTTCATCGACCCTCGTGCGACCTCCTTGTCGGCGATCCCGGGAATCTTCTTCGCTGGGTCAGGCGCATACCCTTCATTGTGGGGCCATAGCCTCTTGGCGTCAGCCTCTGGGATGGAAACGCCAAAAAACTTGACCAAGGCGCCGAGCTCGATCCCTGGGTCTGAGTTCAGGATCAGGGATCAGTCACCCGTCTGTGGGGCGTAGACATAGACCGAGTAGGTCCCTGCGGGCACGTTCTTGCCTCCCACGGAAAGAGGGCCAGCGGTTGTGAGGGTCGTGAGCTCGTTTGCGCCCGTCCTCCACACGCGATCCGCCGGTAACTGCGCGATCAAGGAATCGATGGTGCGACCCTTGAGTTCGGCCCGTCCATACTCCACGGTCACTTTCTTGCCGCCCACGGTTGCTTCAGCCGTTCCCCGGGGCCCGTGCTGCGCATTCACGACGCTACAGAGGGACACCATGACGACGAAGTAGACAGCGATGTGCTTCATGAAGACTCCTTTAAGGGTTTGACACTCCACAATCGATCGGAGACGACAGGTTGTCGAGTTGAGGATTGTCCTTCACGCCTTCGGTACCCTGCCTCTCGCCGCGACCGCGCCGCGCGTGAGCGGCCTTACTTGCCAAGGGCTTGGATGAGGGCCCGTGCCGTCTCCCCGCCCGAGAAGTTCTGCTGGCCCGTGAGCAGGTGCCGTCGCGGATCGCGAACCCGCGCCAGAGGCCGGCCTGCACGTAGTTGGCGCCGAGCTTTTTGACCTCGTCCTCGATGCGCCAGGGCATCACGTGCTCGTCGCGCGCGAGCAGGTTCATGCTCCACACCGCGTTATCCGCGAAGTCCTCCTCGACGTTCGCGAAGCCGGTGACGGTCTTGCCTTTCGCGATGTGTT
>DATMQU010000719.1:0-2707 GCA_035566715.1 Vicinamibacteria bacterium | reverse complement strand
GGAACCTGTTTTGGCTGGCGCTGCCGACCCTAGGCGAGGCCTGGCACAACAACCACCACGCATTCCCGACATCCGCTCGTCACGGGCTGCGGTGGTGGCAGCTTGACCCATCCGCTTGGCTGATTTCCCTCCTCCAGCGGGTCGGGCTCGTGTGGGATGTCGTTCGGATCAGTCCAGCACGCCAGACGTCGAAGCCGGTTGCATAACTTTCTTCGCCCGACCCCCCGCGGCTCCAGGGTAGAGGTGATCGGTCGCATCCCGGTTGGCTCCGCTCAAGAACGGGGTGCAGCAGGGACTCTGTTGCCGGTCGTGACCTCCTGCCGCCCTGGCAAGAGGTCACTCATCCTGGATCGCGGGCGTGTCCTGGCGGGGCGTCTTGGCCAGCGCTGAACCGCTGCTGCTCCTCGCCCAGTGCGAGCGCCAGCCGAGCATCGGCGGATGGGCTCGCTTGTCGTCCAAGGCGCTAGCGCCGCCGAGGTCGTCTCGCATTTCCGCATCGCCTCGCCAGACGTGCTGCCTTGGCCCTACGGCCTGCGAGCATGAGCGGGGTGACCGTCGCCGAGCTTTGGCGGCGCGGGCAGGTGGGCTGGCCGCGCCGGTTCCCGATCGCGCAGTTCCCGAACCCGCCGCTGCTCCTCGCATTCGCGGGATGGGGGCTCGCCGCCGTGGCGGGTGGCACCGCACACGATGTCGGCCGCGCGTTCTTGACCCTCGGCCTCGCCGTGTGGGCGTTGGAGGAGGCGGTGGGCGGCGCAAACTGGTTCCGTCGTCTCCTCGGGGTGGGGGTCCTCGTCTGGATCGTCGCCGGCTTGGCGGGCGAGCTGTGAGGGCGACCGACCCAATCCCGCTGTTGCCCTGGATGCGGAGCGAGCGGGAGAGCCAGCCGAGACGCGCGCCTAGCGCGCGAAGCGCTAGCGGGTCGAGCCAGCCGCGTGCTTCTGGAACTCGTCCTGTGCGACAGCGCCCGACCCAACGGGTCGTGCGCTCGCTTGCCTCCGGAAAGGGGCACTCTCGCTTGAGGATCGTTGCCGAACATGGGACGCGGCGCCCCCCCGCAGCCGCCTCCAAGCCGCCGAGCACGTCGCCGCGCGAGGTCCACGGTGACAAAGATCAACGAGTTCTTCACGCGCCATCTCTGACCAAAACGGCCGCGAGCGGGCCCCCCTAACCGCGGGTCACGCGTCCTCCCGCGGAACCTCTCCCATCGCCTCCTCTTCGCTGATGCTGACGAAGACGGACCAAACCACCCTCAAGAGGAGCGCGCCATTCACGACAAGCGCCGCGGCGAGAACGTACATTCCCCCGCCACTCCTGGTTAGGAGGCCTATTCCTCCCCAGAGCATTGCCACGTAAGAGACCACCCCCCCGACCAATGTGACCCACGCCTCTGAGTCGGGATCTCCTATACGAAACAGCAACGCGCCTTGAGCCGAACGGACCAGTTGCACAAGCGCAACTGCAACGGCGCATGAACCGTATGCCTGTCGGGTGATGCCGGCGAACAACGCGACTACGGCAAAGCCCAAGATCGTGAGCAGCGAGAAGAAAGCCCCTCCGGCCCTGCGTCTGGCGATCGGCCCTGCGAGCACCTCTCGCAGATGAATCGACATCGCCACAAACACCAACCCTGTAAGCGCCGCGCTGGCGCTCGTGAGTCCAATGGCGAAGTCATGCCAGGCACTCACGTCGTAGGCATAGCTCATCGCCACAACCTCCTCCGCGCACCGGGGCGGCCGTCGATTGCGTTCTTGATCGGCCATCGGACGTTGCGCTTGCGTATTGCGCGCCCGGTCGCCGTCGCACCCGTGAGGCGGTACAGCCGCAGAGCGAGACACCAGCGTGCCATCACGACCTACTATGCCATCGCGCACGGCGCCTCGGAGGCGCACAGCTCCGCGTCGCGGGGCTCCTCATCGAGCCCGTCCAGGGCCCCGCCTTGTGTCCTCGGTGATCACGAACTCGAACTCGCGCCCGCCCGCTCCGCCGAGGCGTCGCCCGGTTCCCAATCCGCGTAGATCCAGCGCACAAGACCAGGTCGCCCGACGCCATCGACGGAGTGTCCCAGTCCCACCGGCCCGATTCGACGCCCGGCCAGCTCCTGGGCGTACCCGACCATTTTGATCAATTTTCCGGAGCTGCGGATCTCGCGCTGAAGCCGCCTCAGTCAAGCGGATCGGCGGCATCCGGCGCGAGGCCGAGGTCAGCGAACGCGCGCTCGCGGTCCCAGTAGCTCACCCACCGCGTCACCTTGCCGTCGCGCACGTGGTAAAGCTGGGCTGACGTCGCTCCGATCTCGCCGAGGTCCACTCCGCTCGCCTTTCCCCGGCCGTGGTAGTGAATGAGCACGAGCAGGCGCTCGTCGTCGAGCTCGCGGTAATGATCGACGTCGAACCGGAGATCCTTCCAGGCGCCCAGCCAGTCGCCGAAGCCCTCCGCCATGCCGGCCAGCCCCGTCCAGGTCCCGGGCGAGGGTCCGCCGACGATCACGTACTCGATCTCGGGATGCGCCCACTCGGCCGGGCTGGGGGTGCCTCGCTCCCAGGCCGCGAGGATCGAGCGCACGAGGTCCAGGTTCTCCGACATCGGCCAAGCCTGGCACATCTGGGCGCTGGCGGGCCCTGCCCGACCTGGGCGTAGCAGGCCTCCAGCTTCTGCTTTGCCGGACAAGCAGCACTCTCGCGAGGGCCGCGGGAGACGACCGCTGCGG
>DATMQU010000718.1:0-3474 GCA_035566715.1 Vicinamibacteria bacterium | reverse complement strand
GCTGCTGTAGACCCGGGCGTGCTGCCGACCGAGGGCACCCACCCCGACGACCCCCACCCGCACCCGCCGATCAGTCATGGGCGGACGACTCGTCGGCGGCACCCATGCCCCAGACCGTCAATCCCTGGCGGTCGGCCTCGGTCAAGAAATCGGTCCGGTCGATCAACAGCGTCTTCCCCGCCTCCACCGCGAGCGTACGCGCCCCCGATTCGCGCATGGCCTCGAGGGTACCCGCCCCCACCACGGGCACGTCAAAACGCATGTCCTGCTTTGGCTTGGCCACCTTGATCACCGTGGTGCCGGGCCCCGCGATCCGGCCCGCCCGACGGATCACCTCGTCGGTCCCTTCCATGGCCTCCAGGGCCACCGCGGCCCGGTCCTTGACCACCACCGTCTGCCCGAGGTCGAGTCCGGCCAGGGCCCGCGCCACTTGGCAGCCGTACGCGATGTCCTTGCGCTCCACCCGGGTGGGAGCCCGACGGGTCATGGCCCCCACCTCCGCCAGCTGATCCTGCAGGAAGAGGGTGGAGGGGAGGAGCGTGATCCCCTCCCGGGCCAGGGCCTCCACCACGCCCCCGATCAGGCTGTCCGTGTTCTTGAAGGCGAGTCGGCCCAGGACCCCCATCAGCTTCAGGTCGGGGACGATGTCCGCGAAGATCTGCCGGTGCTTCACCTGGCCGGCCATCACGGCCTCCCCCGCCCCCCCCGAGCGCAGGGCCTCGATGCAGCGCCCGAGCTGGCCGAGGCCCACCCAGTGGATCTCGTCCACGGCCTTGGCCAGCTCGGGGGACGCCTCCTCGCGGATGGCCACCGCCACCACGCGTCGCCCCGCCCGCCGCGCCCCCGCCGCCACCAGGAACGGGAAGCGCCCGTTGCCCGCGATCAGCCCCAGGGGCGGCGGCGCGCTGCTCTCCGCTGCCTTCACGGCTCTTCGGCCACGCCGCGGCGGCGGCGGCGCTTCAGGATCACGCCCCGCGCGGAGGATCGAATGAACTCGATGAGCTGCCGGACCTCGGCCGTGGAGGGGCCTTGGCTCGTCAGGCGTTCCAGGGCCGCCGAGGTGTTGAGCTGGCTCTGCAGGAGCAGGCGGTACGCCTGGCGGATGGCGTCCATGGCCTCCCGGCTGAAGCCGCGCCGGGTCAGGCCCACGACGTTGATCCCGTAGATGCGGGCCCGGTTGCCCACCGTCTTGGAGTAGGGCAGGACGTCCTTGGTGACCACGGTGTAGCCGCCCACGAAGGCGTGGGCCCCCACCCGGCAGAACTGGTGGATGCCGGAGAAGGCCCCGATGGTGGCCCAGTCCTGGACCTCCACGTGGCCGGCCAGGGTGGCCGCGTTCGCGAAGATGGTGTGGTTGCCCACCTGGCAATCGTGGGCCACGTGGACCTCGGTCATGAAGAGGTTGCCGGAGCCGATGCGGGTCACCAGGCCCCCGCCCGCGGTCCCCCGGTGCACGGTCACGAACTCGCGGAAGGTGTTCCCGTCCCCGATCACCAGGCGGGACGCCTCGCCCTTGTATTTCAGGTCCTGGGGGTCGAGACCGATCGAGGAGAAGGGGTAGAGGTGGTTGCCCGCCCCCAGGGTGGTGTCGCCACCCACCACCACGTGGGAGTCCAGGGTCGTGCCCCGCCCCAGCCGGACTCCGGGTCCCACCACACAGTACGGGCCCACCTTTACCCCCGGCTCCAGGACCGCCCCCGGCGCGACCCGCGCCGTGTCGTCGATCTCGGGGGAGGCGAGGGTCGTGACCTGGAGGAGCAGCCGCGCCTCCGCCACCCGGTGCTCCCCGGCCCGGACCTCGCCCCGGAAGCGGCAGAGGGATCCGCGCCGGTGCAGCAACCGCACCTCCAGCCGCAGCTGGTCCCCGGGGGTCACCGGCCGCCGGAACTTGGCCTCGTCGATCCCCACCACCTGGATCTCGACCCGCCCGGGGTCAGGCGACGCCCTCAAGAGCCAGATGCCCGCGGCCTGGGCGAGGCTCTCCATGAGCAGGACCCCGGGCATCACGGGCGCGCCCGGAAAGTGCCCCGCGAAGAAGTCCTCGGAGCCGGTCAGGTTCTTGGTCGCGACCAGACCCTCCCGGTCGTGCTCGAGGATGCGGTCCACGAGCACGAACGGGTACTGGCTCGGGATCTGACGGACGAGACGGCCGATGTCGATCGTGGCCATGGCGAGTGCGCTCCCCGGGGGCGGTCCCCGGGGAGCAAAGATGCGCTCCCCTCCTAGGCCCCGACCACGGCCCTCCCCCCTCGCGGGGAGCTCAGGGCTTGGGGGCGGGGCTCGGTGACGGCTTGGGCGGCGCGGGCACGGCCTGCTTCGGGGCCGGGGGCTTGCCGGCGGCCGCCTTGGCCGCCTTCTCAGCGTCGTCCGCCTTCACGATCACGTCCCGCGAGATGTCGTAGTCGCGATTCACGGTCAGGGTCACCTGCCCGTCGAGCAGGATGTCGATCCCCTTTTCCTTGGCCACCGCCTCGATGTGGGGCTTCATCCTGACCTGGAACTCGTTGTTCAGGGCCTGGGCCTGCTGCTGGGCGCGCTCCCGCATTCGCTGCAGCTCGGCCTGGCCGTCCTCCAGGAAGGCCTGCCGTTCCCGGGTCTTCTTCACGATTTCCTGCCGCTTCTTCTCCACCGCCTCCGGGCTCAGGACGGATCCCTGCTTGTCCAGCTCGTCCTGCAGGGCCTTGACCGCGGCGTCCATCTTCTGGAGCTCGGACTGCTTCTTGGTCCCCTCGGCGTCGATCTCGTTCTTCAGGGCCTCCAGCTGGGACGCGTAGCCCTTGCCGAGCAGGCTCTCGCTGGAGACTCGCGCCATGTCGATCACGGCAATGCGGGGCGCCTTCGCTTCCGCCCGCGCGGGGGCGGGGGTGGCGGCCTCCTGGGCCAGGAGGCAGGGGGTGGCCGCACCGAGGGCGAGGGCGGCAATGACCGTCTTGCTCATGTCTTCTCCTTGGGAAGGTTATCTTTAGAAGGTTGTGCCGACGGAAAACTTGAAAGTCGACTTCGGCTGGAACGAGTCTCGGTTCGGGTTGAAGGCGTAGATCAGTCGGAAGGGCACGTTGAGCACGGGCATGATGAAGCGCATTTCCACCCCCGTGGAGGTGCGTAGCTGGCCGAAGCGGATCGGATCCCCTTCCAGGAAGGTCTGCCCGGCGTCGTAGAAGAGCAGCCCCCGGAGGGGGCCCACGATGTCCACGTAGTACTCGGCGTTGAACAGTATGTACTTGGTCCCCCCCAGGGCCCGGCCGCTCGAGTCCACGGGTCCCACCGTGCGGATGTCGTAGCCGCGGATCTGGTTCTCCCCCCCCAGGAAGTAGCGCTGGTAGAGGGGCAGGATGAGGGTGCTCCCGAAGGGAATGACGAAGGCTCCCTCCGCCCGCACCCCCAGGGCCGTTCGCTTGGTGTGGGGGAAGTACTTGATGATCTCGAGGCTGGGCCGGTAGAAGCTCACCGTGCCCCCGAGAGCGCCTCCCGTGA
>DATMQU010000717.1:0-5479 GCA_035566715.1 Vicinamibacteria bacterium | reverse complement strand
GCATAAATCTGCTTCCCCGCGACGACGGTCAGATCGGGCGTCTCCGGCGGCGTGTACACCACCAGGTGCGTGATGCTCACGATCGGCTTGAGGCCCTGCATCTGATCGGTCGACCAGAAGAGGATCTCGGTTATGCCCGGTGGCTTGGCACTCGGACAATGTTTGAGATAGTCGTGGAAGGCGGGTACGTAGTCGTACACGTAGGGGGATTCGGCGAGTAGGCTGGCGAACGCCTCGCTCGCGGAAACCTCTCCCGTGTCGTTGTAAACCACCATCGCCGCATTCCCCAGGGTGCGATAGGAGGTGACGTAATCGAGCATGCTCTGCCGCGCGAATTTCGTGAGCTGATCCTCCGCACCCGGCCCGGACAGGTTGACCTCGCGCCGCACGCGCGAGATCAGGGATGCGGGGAGCTTCACCTGGCAGTCGCGAAGTCTGCAGTGCTTGAGTTCTTGGACGTCCTCATGACTGACGACGAACTCCGCCACATCGGCAGCGGCCGGCGGGTCACTGAAGATCCCGAGCCGCGTGCGTCCGGGCACGCGCAGCGACCTCGGGAAATCCACTAGCCGCTTCACAAAGAAGGCCTTGGGAACGTCCACCCGCACCAGCCCGAAGAGGGCGACCTCACGCTTGTTTGGCGCGTCGAGTACCTTCACCACGCCCTGTCCGTTCTCCGCCGCCGCGAGCTGGGCGGGCGGAAGGGCGATTTGATTCTGGAGGAACTGCGTCAGATCGGGACGCATCCCCTGCACGGTCGCGACCCCGCCCCCGCAAAGGGCGAGGCCCGCGAATGGGATCAGAAGACCTCGGGACACACCGTGCCGCATCGACTTGCCTCCCCCGGGACGGCGGTTGCGCTGGGCCACGGAGCCGACGGCCCCATGATAGTGCCGTCATCTACGGTACGGGAAGCGCGCTCTGCCGCCATTGGCGGGAGCGCCGCCTCACGTACAATCAAAATCAGGACCCGGCCCGCTTCTGGTCAGCTGCCCGAAGCATGGCCACCTGTTGTGGCGACGGGAGGCGCCGGGATCCACGAAAGGAGCGAGAGGTGAGCGAGAAGCCGCCGGTGGTGAAGGCCCGCGTGAGCCAGGGGACGGAAGCAGGCGCGCCCTGGCACCTCGAGCTCGGTCGAGTGCTGAATACCCTCCTTGTCGTGGCTACGTCGACGGCCCTTCTTGCTCCGAGCACCCTGCCCGCGGGAGAGGGCCACCCCACGGCGTTCTCCGTCCGGAGAGGCACCAACATCTCCCACTGGCTCTCCCAGAGCAAGCGCCGGGGCGAGGAGCGCCGGCAGTGGTTCGGCGTCGAGGACGTGAAGCGACTTGCCGCCCTTGGCTTCGATCATGTCCGGATTCCGGTGGACGAGGAGCAACTGTGGGACGAGCAGGGCCGGCCGGATGCCGAGGCCTTCGCTCTGCTGGACGGTGCCCTGGACGCGTGTCGCCAGAGCGGCCTTCGCGCGATCGTGGATCTCCACATCGTCCGCTCGCACCATTTCAACGAGAAGGTGAGGCCGCTGTGGACGGAGCCGGCGGCCCAGGAGAGGTTTCTCGCCTGCTGGCGGGACCTCTCGTCCCGTCTCCGTGCGCGGTCCGTCAGCGATGTGGCGTATGAGCCGATGAACGAGCCCGTGGCCGACGACCCCGAACTGTGGAACCGTCTGGTCGAGCGTGTCATCCACCAGGTGCGCGATGCGGAGCCCACGCGCGTCATCGTCCTCGGCTCGAACCGCTGGCAGTCGGTGGACACGTTCGCGGACCTGCGCGTCCCGAGCGGCGACCCCAACATCCTTCCCAGCTTTCATTTCTACACACCGATGGCCCTCACGCACCACGGGGCGAGCTGGACGAAGGTCGGCGAGTACAAGGGACCCGTCCGCTACCCCGGCCGCACCGTGGACGAAAAGGACCTCGCCGACCTCGCCCCCGACCTCGTGCGTGCCCTCCGCGGCGACACGCGGCCCTTCGACAAGGACGAAATGGAGCGGCGGCTGGCCGGACCCCTGGCCCTGGCCAAGAAGACCGGCCTCCGGCTCTATTGCGGTGAGTGGGGTTGTCTGCCCTCCGTCCCGCGTTCGGACCGGCTCCGATGGTACGCCGACCTCCGAGCCGTCCTGGAGGGCCACGACATCGGGTGGGCGACTTGGGACTACAAGGGTGGCTTCGGGATCGTGGACAACGACGGGCACGAGGACAGAGGTCTGATCGACACCCTCCTCAAGTGATGTCGGGCCCGGCAGAAAGCGGTCGTGAGCGTTGAGATGGCGGGGTGAGGCCCGCGGTGAACGAGAAGGCGGGCTGTGCTAGCCTCCCTGGCCATGGCTATGAATGTCCGAGTCGCCGTTCTCACTGTCCTGGCGACTTTCACCGTCGCCTTCAAAGCCAGCGAAAGCGCCGACCGCAAGCCCACCCTGGCCCTAGTTGGCGGGCAGGTCATCGACGGCTACGAGGGCCCCCCCCTCCACAAGGGGACCGTCTTGATCGCGGGCGACCGCATCGTTGCCGTGGGGCCGCAGAGCGAGGTCGCGGTCCCCGCGGGCACTCCGGTGATCGACACCGAGGGGATGAGTGTGCTGCCCGGCCTGATGGATATGCACGTCCACCTGATGATCATGGGCCACGCCGATTACGAGTACTGGGACAAGACCTACATGTCGAGGTTCCGCGACCTGATCATGCCCATCGCGGCCAAGCAACTTCTCATGAGCGGCGTTACCACCGCCCGGGAGCTGGGGGCACCCCTTGAGGACATCCTGGATGTGAAAGGCCGGATCGAGAAGGGCGAGATTCCAGGCCCACGCCTCTACGTGGCCGGTCCCTTCATCCAACGGGCGCCCTACGCCGAATACGAGAAAACCTTCCGCTGGGGCGTGAATGGCGCCGATGATGCCCGCGCCAAGGTTCAGAGGCTCGTGGACGCCCGGGTGGACGTCATCAAACTCATTGACCAGGACCAGCTCACGGACGAGGAGGTGGAGGCCGTCGTCGAGACCGCGCACAAGGGAGGCAAGCCGGTCGTGGCTCATGCTCACCGAGAGGATGAGATCCGCATGGGGCTCCGTCACGGCGTCGACTGCTTCGAGCATACCGGTCTGGCCACGGAGCCCGGATACCCTGAGGACATCCTGGCCGCCATCCGGAAGCGCAACAACACCCTCTACTGGTGCCCGACCGTCGAGGGCCTGTTCCTCGCTGATTACACGGCCCGGACCTTCCCCGAGCGGCTCGACGACCCGGCCTGGCAGAAGGATCTACCGAAGGACATAGCGGCAGACATCCGTCGTTCGCTGCAGAATCCGACCTCCCTCGACTACTTCACCCTGACCTTCCGCCGCCTGCCCACCCTCGCCAACAAGTTCCGCCAACTCCGGGAGGCAGGGGTCACGCTCCTCGTGGGGACCGACAGCGGCATCCCCGCGAACTTCCACACCGACTCCACATGGCGTGAGCTTTTTACCTGGGTCCAGCTTGGCATGACGCCCATGCAGGCCATCGCGGGCGCGACGCGGTGGCCGGCGCGGTTTCTAAAGAAGGAAAAGGAACTGGGCACGCTGGCCCCCGGCCGGTTCGCCGACGTGATTGCGGTCCGAGGCGACGTGCTAACTCACGTCGACCTCCTGCAAAGAGTGGATATCGTGGTCAAGAATGGAGTGAGGGTGAAATAGAGCCCGCGGCCTACCGCGGGGAGCGCCGCTCGCGCAGGGCCGTCGGCCTTTGGGCGGGAAGCCTAGGCACCGGGGAGACGTAGGGACCTGCGCCGGTCGCCTTCGAAGGTCCCCGGTATGGCCCTCTCGTTAACCGACGGTGGTTGGGTTGACAGCCCATGACGAAAGAGTTGGCGGCCGGGATTGTCACGTGGCTCGGCGGTTTCCTGATCCTTGTCCTGATCGTCGCTCTCAAGCGCCGGGCCCGCCGCCATGGCGGGGCGGCGAGAGCCGGCGTTGTGGGAGCCCTGTATGAATGGCAGAACCAGGACAAACAGAGAGCCCTCGACGTGATTGTTGAAGGCAAGGCCGCGGAAACGCGGCCCGAATATGCGGAGGGCAACCTGCCGGAGCTGGAATCGCCGAGGGGCGGGAAATCGAGCACGCCGCCACGCCCCCAAGAGTCGGCTCAACAGCGAGGAACGAGAATCAAAGACGGGGGATAGGGCCCCCGAACCGGGGGGCGGTGGAGGGCCACTATGGCGGGCCGCTCGCCAAGGCCGCGTTCGAAGTGGATCAGGGTGTTGAAGGCATGAGCTGGATCAACGCCGGCGAAACTTCTCTCCCCGCCTCGGTTAGGGCACTACCGCCCGGCACGCCATGCTAAACGCGCGCGTGGACGTTGTCGGTAGCCTGCTTCGTCCGGCGGAGTTGCTTGCCGCTCAAGAGCAACTCTCGGGCGGGGCGCTCACCGCGGCCGCTTTCAAGGAGGTCGAGGACCGGGCGGTGGACGGGGCGGTAGCCCTCCAGGAGCAGGCCGGCCTCGGAATCGTCACCGACGGCGAGATGCGCCGCCAGTCCTTCCAGAGCCAGATGACGGCGGCCGTAGAAGGGTTCGGCGAGCACACCCTCGACGCGTTTCTCTGGGGAAGCTGGCGTGGAGGACCAGAGGCGGGGGATTGGAGTCAGGCCCGGCCCTTGAACCTGGGGGTGGTGTCGAAACTCCGGCGCAAGCGGCACCTCGCCGCAGAGGAGTTCACGTATCTGCGGGCGCGGACCCGGCTTACGGCGAAGGTCACGCTACCCAGCCCGAGCCTCTGGGTGAACTTCTGGTCAGCTAAGAGCTCCCTCCAGGCGTACTCAACGCTCGATTCCTTCCTCTCCGACGTGGTCCGGATCCTTTGCGAGGAGGTGGAGGAGCTCACCCGCCTGGGGGCGAGATACATCCAGATCGATGCCCCGCACTACGGGCTGTTGATCGATCCCCGGACTCGGCCCTTCTACGAGAGACAGGCGGGAGGCATCGCGTTATGGCTGGAGAAGGCAATCGAGGCCGACAACGCGGTGATCGCCGCCGCCCCATCCGACACCACCTTCGCCCTTCACGTCTGCCGCGGCAACCAGGCGAGCCGCTGGCTTGCCGAAGGCGGCTACGAGCCGGTGGCGGCCACACTATTCCCCCAGACCCGTGCCCAGAGGCTGCTTCTCGAGTATGACGACGCCCGCTCCGGCTCCTTTGCGCCCCTCCGCCACGTGCCCGACGACAAGGTGGTGGTCCTCGGGCTCGTGACCACGAAGACGCCGCGCCTGGAAAGCCGTGAGGAGCTCAAGGGGCGGATCCGAGAGGCGAGCCGGTATGTTCCCCTGGAGCGTTTGGCCGTGAGCCCGCAATGCGGCTTCGCCTCCTCAATCGTCGGCAATCGCCTTTCGGTGGATGACGAGAAGCGCAAGCTTCGCCTCCTCACAGACCTGGCGCAAGAAGTCTGGAGCTGACGGCTCGACAATGGCCGATCGTCGAGCAGTCGCGCGAGCGCCCTTAGTGGCGGCGAT
>DATMQU010000716.1:0-3319 GCA_035566715.1 Vicinamibacteria bacterium | reverse complement strand
ACGGACACGGCCCTCCCGGGCCTGTTCTCGGAGCAATAACGACGTGATGAGGAAACTACTCAGGATGAAGAAGAGATCGACGCCAAAGGCGCCGGCGTTCGCGATCGCACTCTCCCACGGAGAAGGCACCCGTCCCGCACTGTGTAGAAAGTGACAGACGAAAACCGCCAAGAACGCCACGAATCTCAGGCCGTCCAGTTGAGGCAGATAGAAGCGATCCGCCAAGAGAATCCTCCTGCGCACCAAACGGCAAGTCTGGGGCCAGGTTGCGCGGAGCAGCAAAATAGCCAAAAAGGGCCCGATACGGAGCTACACGCTGGCACCCAGGCCGGAGATTCTTACACTGGCCGCCCCTTATACCCGACGATTTGACCGGGCACGTGGGAGAGCCTTGGATGGTGCGGGAAGAGATCACGGTCCGGAATCCGGCGGTCGAGATGTTCCTGCTGCCCACCCACAAGAAGCTGCCCGGCCACTGGAGCATCCCGGAGCAAGAGCAGCTCCTTGAGGCGCTCGCCCAAGACCCGATCTCGCTCGGCTTCTGCGACTACGCCCTCGTGGCCACGCGGGCTCCTGACGGGTCTCCGGTGCTCCGAGCTCTCGCACCTCTAGCTCGGTCACCTGAACCTCGAGGCGGGCACTGGTGGTCGACCGCAAAGGGCGGAAAGATCGCGAGCTGACGATCATCCCTCGGCTCGGGCGCCGCATGCGGCGAACCGCGCGCGCTCCTGGTTGTGCAGACGCTCCAGAACGCGCAACGCGTGCGGGTGGGCCGGGTCGCGGGAGGAGGCCGAACGCCTGCGCGCCGCGACCCCCGTGGTCGATCGCGGCCAATCCGAGGGCGGCTGCGGGTGCCGGAACTTTGTGGGAGTCAGAAAAGGTGTGCCTCGGGAAACTCGCCTCAAACGGAGCTGATCCATCCTGGCTCATTGATGGCGCGATGGCTCGGACAGTGCGATGAACGGCGTTGGAGAGGGGGATGTCTCCGCGCTTGGTCGGAATCGCTCCCCTCTGAATTGGTCCGATGACGGCCAATCCGTGCGAGCACTCTCGCTGGCTCCATGGTACTCGGGAACCACGGGCTCTCCCACCTCTCCACGACCTGGCCCTTCTCCTTCCCCGTTCCCTCCCAGAGCTCGAGGATGAACCGACCGCTACCGGACGGCAGACATGGCGGACAGAGCGCCACCTTCGGCACGGCGCCCGGTTGGGTATGGGGCAATGAACGGGCCACCGCCGCCCAGGAGCCCGCCGGACCGGCCTCGTTCATCAGGGTCGCGCTCATCGAACCCCGGTTCCACTCGTTGGCGACGCGACCTCGCGATAGCTCGCGCGGTCCCCGTGCTGATCGCCGGTCGGCCGCCCGTTCATCGCCCGCTGCCAGCGCCAGAGGCGGAGGGCGGCAAGAAAGTCCTCCAGCGTGAGCATGGTCGGCACCGGCATCACCTCCCAGGCCGGGTCCTCGAGGTGCTTCGGGAGCCGGACGATGAGGCCCTGGGTGGAGGGGAGCCCGGCGGGCGTCGCGGCATGGCGGTAAGGGAGGTTCTGGAGGAACGCCTCCGGGTAGATCGCCTTGCCGCTCTTCCAGTCGAGGACGGTCAGGACCCCCTTGACCCGGGCGTAGAGGTCGAGGGTGCCCGCGTAGCCGCACGCCAAGCAGTAGACCGTCCGCTCGATGGCCAGGGGTTCCAAGGTCACGCTCCGGGCCCAGTCCTTCCAGCTTTCGACGGCCCAGACCGCTGCCTCGGGCAGGTGGGGTGCTGGGCCGGCATCCTCGCCCAGTTGTCGCCGGAGCTCCCATTCAATGCCGGCGTGGACGGCTGTGCCGATGGCCGCTGCCTTCTGCTTCTCCCGATCCGCGGCCTTGACCCCGGTGACGGCCTCCGCGACGGCTGCGAGCACATACTCGGGATCCCGGGCCCCAGGACGGGAGAGGACCTCAAGCATCGCGGTCTCAAAGTACCGGCGCTCCTCCTTGGCGTACCAGGGCCGGCTTGGTAATGATATCCAGGATGGTGGTTACGGAGGGGAGCCGCTGTCCTTCGATCGTGTAGAACCGGTCACGCCACGCGGGCTTCGGCGACGTCGCAAGATTAGGCGCCATCTCAGACCTCCTTGCCGAAGGGGAGGGGCATCGGGGTCACGGGTTCGCCCAGCTATCCTGTTCATCCACAAAGACCTCAAAGCCCCTGAACGTCCGGCCCACGTTCGAGGTCTGGAGGCCCTGGAGTGCTCCCCGATTGGCCTGCGCACCGTGAGGACGTAAGATGCGGCGGGAGGCCCCATGGGGAACCATCCACGGAAGGCAGACGGACGGCGGGTGTTTAGCGCGGAGTTACGGCCCCCAGTACACGGCGACCGCCACCGTGCTCTACGCCCACGCGCTCGGCCTGGTCCCGATCACGACGCCGGCCTACAGCCCGCAGAGCAACGGCCTGGCCGAGGCCTTCGTGAAAACCTTCAAGCGCGACTATGTGGAGGGGGCGGAGCGACGGGATGCCGAGTCGGTCCTCGCGCAGCTCAGCGGCTGGATCGAGGACTACAATACCCGGGCGCCCCACTCGGCGCTCGGAATGCGGAGCCCGGCCGACTACCGGGCGGGAACGACTCTAGGCTCCTCGCGGTGAGCTGAACTTTGGGGAGCACTCCAGCCCGTATAGCGAACGAGGGCCAGAGCGCCCGGCCTTACCTGCGCCAGACGGTCCCGGAGCGTCCCTGGAAGAAAGAAGGTGAAGCGCCCCTCTGCCGCCTCCAACGTCCCGAGGGCTCCGTTGCTCGCGCAACCGGCTAGCACATCTTAGCGAAACTCTATTACGAGCGCGCAAAGCGCGTAGAATTCGCCGACTTGGCGCGGCTCTGCGAGTACTTTGGCTGCCCTCTAGGGGATTTGCTGGAATGCGTTCCCGTACACACCGCTTCGCAGCTCGAATCCAGAAGCGGTTCGCCTGGTGGTCGAAGGAGAAGGTAAGAGCCCATGTGGTTACTCCTTGACCTCACCGGCGCGTGGGGCGCGATGCCCTCTGTTTGGGATTCTCGGACCCCATGTCCGAACCCTTGTGCTAGTCCGCCATGTGTCTTCCCACGAATCCGGTGATTCCAGATGACAGAACCTGCGATCGACGCGGTGGCGCAGCCGCACGGAGAATCTCGAGCCTCTCCGAGGGAAGATTCGACTCAGCGAGCGTGACCGCCGCGACACCCCGTCGCCCAGATGACATTTCGCTCTCCGCCTGTCGCCGGCCGTAGTAGATTACTTCTATGGTTTGAGATTCAATCGCCTGGCGTGCCCGCGCATGCGGGCCGCGAGCTAATCTGGGTG